>CAJUII010000100.1:1656-11657 GCA_910586405.1 uncultured Lachnospiraceae bacterium | reverse complement strand
CCAAGATATCCTAGGTGAATCAGGAGTGTCAGAACATCATCTTTTGTTTTAAAATTGCGCATATCATTCTGAAAGCTGCGGGTATTCACTCTGACACAGCCGCCGCCAAGCATATGCACAATATCTGCACGCAGTCCGTCAAAATCCATGTCAATATATACTTTCAACGCGTCATACGCCTCTGTAGCCGTCCAATAATTTAAATATTTATGGCGGCGCATTGCCTCCACTACGGACTGCGGATTGTATATATGACGAAATGTTGCGAACCTATAGCCATCATACCAGCTACTCATTTCATGAAAATCCATGGAAAAACGGTCACATAATTCTGCCACCTCCGGCTCTGTAAATCCTGTATATTCCTCCAAAATATCCTGTTCTGTCATTGAATACTCGGTGAACATATTCAATGCCGAGTGTTCTCCATACTTCTTCACCGGCAGGATTCCGGTCACATAGGCAAGCGCGATATACGGCTGGTCTTTTATTAGATTTCTCAAAAAATCCAAATACTGTTTCTGCATCGCTTCTGATTCCTGCCGCTCCCGCATCACACAGTCCCACTCGTCAATCAATAGTATAAACTGCCTGCCCGTCTCCACATAAATTCTCCTCAGTGCAGCCGCCAATCCCAGCGCTGGTTCCCTCAGATCTTCACCGTATTCCCGCCAAAACTCTTTGAGCACCTCCCGCTCTAAATACTTTGTCAAAGGCTCCGATTCCGCCTCAATCAAAAACTGCTGCATATTTAGAAAAATCACATCATATTGATTCAGATGCTCGTAAAAGGTATCTGCGTTTTCTATCTTGCGCCCCTGAAATAACTTTGTTGAATCACAGCCGCGGCTATAATAGGCGGCAAGCATTTTCAGCGCCATTGACTTCCCAAAGCGCCTCGGTCTGCTGACACAGATGTATTGCTGTTCGGTATTGATCAGCTCATTGGTACAGGCGATCAGTCCTGTCTTATCCACATAAATCTTTGATCGCACCGCTTTCCAAAAGCCTTTGTTATCTGGATTCAGGTAATACCCCATACACTCACCCCGCTGTGGTCTATTTTTTGAGCATCAAAAACGCCCCAAGGTTCCCGCGCCGCCCCTTGCTCGCCCTGTGGCTAAACAACAGTTCTGGATTGCAGCAGGTACACACATCTGTCACCTCAATCTTTTCATCTGGCACGCCTGCATCGCGAAACACCCTGAAATTAGCATACCATAAATTTAATTGATACTTGCCATTTTCCTTCTGATACACCAGACAGTCGTCAAGCTCTTTCTGTGTAAAGTCCTGCTGATACCGCGCAAGGTACTCTGCTGCCTTTGCATCGTCCTTTTGAAACGCCTGCTCAAATGCTGCTGCGACATCCTCACTTACCTCGTAGCAGTGCTGGCAGATTGACGGCGCGATCGCGACACGAACCTCCTCAGGCTTCGTGCCATACTCCTTGTGCATCTGCGCCAATGTCACCTTCCCCATCCTGCCCGCCGTGCCGCGCCAGCCTGAATGTGACAGTCCGATTGCCTGATGCACAGGGTCCACGATAAAAAGCGGCACACAGTCCGCATAAAAGGTCGCCAAGATAATTCCTTTTTCATTGGTAATCAGACCATCTACGTCCGTGTAATCCCGCTCGCAGACAACGCCCTTTCCTTTGTCGAGCGCCGTAACTTTGCGGACATTTGTGGTATGCGTCTGCTGAGAGCATACAATGTCGCTGCTGGTCATATTCATGTGCGCCGCAGCCCTTCTAAAATTCTCATCTACATGTTCTTTAATGTCTCCCTGCGCATAACTAAAATTGAGGGAATACAGATAATCACTGCTCACTCCGCCGTACCGCGTCGAGAAAAAGTGGTCTACAATCCCCGTCTGTTCCAATCCTGCGAAAGTAAAGTATGCCATTTCCCGATGTGCTTTGTCATAGTCAAGCCTGCATGTGCCGCGGTTTCCATGTCTGATAATTTTTTCCATGCGAACCTCCATGATTCCGCCGTGCGGAATCTTAAATCAAGATGAAAAACTTTGTATTACGAATAAATATGCTCAAACGCATTTTGATACCATGTGATTTCCGCGCCGCAGATTGCAACTACATCGTAGCGAACTGGCGTGAAATCTCCCATTTGATGCATCATTCTATAGTAGTCTGCCACCTTGCAGATCTTTCGCTGCTTGCCGTAAGTCACTGCTTCCGCAGGCTGGCCGGCTGCGCTGTCCTTGCGGTATTTTACCTCGATAAAGACTGTGTAGTCTCCATCTTTTCCAATAATATCAATCTCGCCCCTGCGGTTTCTGTAATTGTGCTCTAATACCGCTACACCCCTGTCCTGCAAATAATTGATGGCAAGCTGCTCATATGCCGCGCCCTTTTCCCTCGTATTCATTTATCCTTCCCTGTCAATCCCTACGGCTTGCTGCCGTCCTGATATGCACTCACCTTTGCTTTAATCTTATCCATACTGTCCACGAACATTAGTATCTCCGCCACAACCTCGTAGAGCTCTGGCGGTATCATATCGCCAATTTGCAGTTTAGACAAGGTATTTGCCAGTTTGTCATCCTTGTGGACAGGCACGTTTGCCTGCTTCGCCTGCTCTATAATTTTTTCCGCCAGCGCGCCGCGCCCCATCGCAATCACTTTGGGCGCGCTGTCCGCCGGGTCGTATTCGAGCGCTACTGCCTGTTTTACCTTATTATTTTTATCCACCGCCATCTATTTTACACCCTCTTTATGCCCTTGTGTCAAAAGTCCGATATCCAAGAACTGCGCTGCCGCCTGCCACCTGCTCCTCTATATGCTCCAGAACTGTTTTTTCCTCATTCTTCTCCAGAACCATATTTTTGCATTGATATCCTTTTTTCAGCAGTCTCTGGGACAGCTCGTCGATATGCTCCTCCACCAGCGCAATCGACGCCTCGTCGAGATAAAACTTTGTAGTGACCTGATTCCGCTCGGTCTGAAGGGAAATACTCACATCCAGCGCCCCCAGATAATCCAGATCCAGATGCAGAAATGCCGTGAGCATACCGTCCTTGCGCGCCATATTTTTCTTGTTGGTATAGACGTACAAATCCCCATGCGCCTGAGAATTGCCAAACTTTAACGGAAGCTGTACATACGTGAACATCTGATTCATCTGATTCATAAACTCGACGTTCTCACTGAGGTTTGCCATTGCACGCGCAGGCGTCCCTGCGCTATTTTGCCCGCCTGCCTGCATTGCCTCGTTCATCATGCGTGTGAGCTGGCTGCTTTCTCTAGCAAGCTTTTGATAGAACTCCTCCACCTTGCCTTCCTGTGCCAGCTCTTGCGGCGACAAGGTCCACTGCTTTTGCAGCCCGTTTTTGAGCATGGATTTAAATGGCTCTGAGCGCAAAATCTCAGCCTTTTGCTCCGCTGTAAGCTGTCTCCCAATCTCACTGTCCAGCAGCAGTTGCTTTACGTCCTTTAGCCCAAGCGTGCCTTCCTTGAGCCCTCCACGGATAAACGAAATGATTTTGCCCGGCATTGCCTGTGGTGTCTCACCCTTGAGGTGGTTTAAAATGGTTTCCAGCGCCTTGCCCGCTGTAGCTCCTGTCGTCTCTGCCTGTTTGGGCGCCTGCTCTGTATGCTGCAATTCAGTTTTCTCAGCGGATTCCTGCGGGTTCGCTTTCACACCGGCATCGCTTTCCATATTCTTTCCAATAAGATTTTCTGTGAGCTGCTGGGACTTATCCAATATAGGAGTCTGTATCACATTTTCTGTATTGGGCTGCGCTGAACCACTGTTCTGCTCATGCTGTACACCCTGATTTTCCTGTGAGACCGCGGCATCTGTATTTGTATTTGTATTTGCATTTATGTTTCCGCTGCCCTGTGCTGTGCCCGTCTGACCTTCCTCTCCAGTGAGCAGCACAAGCACCTGTTCCATAAATTTTCCGCCAGTTGTCAGTGCTGTCTGCCCTGACAGAACACCCTGCGCAGCCCCATTCTGGCTTCCCTGTCCCGCTGCCGTTCCAGTCAGCGTATCATATAATTTTAATATCTCGTCAGACGCTTCTCTAATCCCGTCTAGCAGCTTATGCTCCATATTTTCATAATGCTGTAGCTGGGATAGACTGTTGTCGTTGACGGGAAGCTGTAACTTGGTTAATTTTATCAAATCTGCCATGCTCGCATTGGGATTTTGCAGCGTGAGACGGTTAAACAGCATCAACGTATTTTTGTTGATCGACATACCGTTTTCCAACAGTGTAGACACCAGTGCCATCGTCCTGTCATTGACTGCCATATGTGCCGCGCGCAGCGCCGCCTCACCCACGCGGAGCATCTGCATTTTGCCATCATATACTGGTTTGAGCACCACGCGGTTATCCTTGTTGGACTGCACTTGCAGATTCATGACCTGCCCGAGTGCAAGCTGCACATCGCGTTCCAGCTTGGCAGCCATATACTGCCCGTTTGCAAGCTGTATCTGCACATCTTCTCCGTTGACAGAGACAATCTCCCCCTGAAATGTATCGCCGGGCTGTAACTGTGTCACGTCCACGCCCTGCGCACTGCCAGAAGCGGCACTCCCTGTAGTGCCTACATTTCCTGTATATCCCTGTCCCTGCCCGATTTGTGTTCCGCTATAGTTCTGTGAATATCCCGACAATACACTGTCCATAAACTTCCCCTCCTGCCGGGCAACAGTTTCATGTTCTGCCAAACTGCTGCCCTGTTAATTCTGCATTTCCTGACCATCTGTAATATTTTTAATAAAACTCTTGCGGTGAATCGGAGACGCCCCGTGTGTTTTTAATGCCTCGATATGTACCGCTGCGCCATAACCCTTGTTGTCCGCAAAATGATATTCTGGATATTTTTTGTCATATTCCACCATCAGACGGTCTCTTGTCACCTTTGCGACAATGCTCGCCGCGGCAATTGACACACTCTTTGCATCTCCCTTGATAATCGGAATCTGTCTGATCTGCACATCTGGTATTGTGACCGCATCGTTCAACAAAAGATCTGGTTTCACGCTCAGCTTGCTGATTGCCTGACGCATCGCCTCATAAGTCGCCTGTAAAATATTTATCTCATCAATGCGTTCATGGGACACCATGCCGATTCCCACTGCCACGGCTTCCCTCATAATTATGTCATACAGCTCCTCGCGCTTCCTCTCGCTCAACTGCTTGGAATCATTCAAATATAGAATCTGACAGTCCTTTGGCAGTATGACTGCTCCCGCTACAACAGGTCCGGCGAGCGGTCCTCTGCCGACCTCATCAATTCCACAGATATATTCATAAGAAGCGTACTGCTTCTCATACTTTTTCATGGCTTCTGTTCGTAGTTTTTCCTTGTCAAAGGCATCTATCGCTTTCTTTGCCTTTTCCACAAGCTTCTGCACACCGCTCCGTTTGTCGGTTTCGTACCTCTCCACAAAAACAGGCAGCTCACTTTCGCATGCTGCCTGTAATTCATTTTTGATTTCTTCTATTTTCTTCTCTGCTTTCTTTTCCACAAAATCTTCGTGTCCTTTCTGTATTTGAATCAACTTATTGATGTTTCAAGATTCCAAATTTGGAAGATGGCCAGATTCTGATAAATGCCCTGCCAATGATGTCCTTGCGGTGGATATTCCCAACAGAAGGATCTCGGCTGTCCGAACTGTTGTTTCTATTATCTCCCATCACAAAATATTCGTCATCGCCAAGCAATATCGGATCATTTGCCCTTCCCGGATTCTGAATGACTTCGCGTCCATATGCTTCTTCTAATAGTTCTCCGTCCACGTAAATATCTCCGCTGTCATCAATCTGAACTGTCTCGCCGGGCATTCCGATGATTCGCTTGATATAGTACGTATCTGTGTCATATTGATATGGAAATACGATAATATCAAACCGTTCAGGGTCCTCAAACCGATACGAGATCTTGTCAACGATCAGATGATCTCCGTCACTCAGCGTCGTCTCCATACTGCTCCCGCTCACCTGCGTCCGCTGTCCCACATAGGTAACGATCAGATACGCAGCGCAGAACACCAACAGCAGATAAATGCTGATACTCAATATTTCCTTCAATACGTGTTTCATTTTATTTTCCTCTGTTTCTATTATTTCCGTTTCCATCATTCCTCCGGCATCTCCAATGTAATTTTCCCTATTCTTCCGTTTCTGAAATCATCCACGATCATCGAGGAGGCTTTCATGATATCCAGTTCTTCTCCTTTCAGATAACACTTCCTGCTGACGCAGACTGCCTTGATCGTCTCGTAGGCATCCTGCCCGTCGGTTATCTCTATCGCATACCGCTGCTCGAGCAGTCCGGGATACTCCCTGCGCAGAAAGCCAGTCAGCTCATACGCAAGCTCATCCAAATGAATAATCTCATCATTTATAGAGCCAATCATTGCCAGCCGAAGCCCCACCGCCTGATCTTCAAACTTTGGCCATAAAATCCCCGGGGTATCCAACAGTTCTAAACTTTTATTCAGACGTATCCACTGTTTTCCCTTCGTCACCCCCGGCTTGTTTCCAGTTTTGGCACAAGCCCTGCCCGCAAAGGAATTGATAAACGTGGACTTGCCTACGTTGGGAATCCCCACCACCATTGCGCGCACAGGTCTGTTGAGAATCCCCCGTTTCCTGTCCCGCTCTATTTTTTCCTTACACGCCTCCTGCACGACACCCTGTATGGATTTCACGCCAGCGCCCGTCTTGGAATTGATTTCCAAGACATGAAATCCCTTCGATGAAAAATAATTTATCCACAGTTTATTTTTTTTCGGATCTGCAAGATCTGATTTATTTAATAGAATAATTCTTGATTTATTTTTGCCCAGCTCGTCGATATCTGGGTTTCTGCTGCTGAGCGGCACTCGTGCGTCCACCAGCTCGATCACCAAATCTATAAGTTTGATATCCTCCTGCATCATTCGTTTTGCCTTGGTCATATGCCCCGGATACCATTGATAATTTGCCATATTTTTTTGTCATGCCTTTCGTTTTATTTGATCAATGCCTATTGCTTCAATCCCTATTCAATCAGTCCCATTTCACTACTGCCAGAAGCCAGCTTCATCCATGCCTTTCCTATAATATAACTCTTCTTGACTGTACCGATATTGGCGGAACGGCTGTCCTCACTGTTATTACAATTATCGCCAATCACAAAATATTCGTCTTCCCCCAGCGTGACCTCACTCTCCAGCAAGCCCGGCTCGACAATCCTGTCATTGAAATACTGCTCTACCGCCTCGTCATTGACATACAAGATGCCGTTTTTTATGTATAAGGTATCACCTGGAACACCTACCACACGCTTCACATAGTAATGAGATTTCTCATTGCCGTTTGGCAGAAATACAATGACATCTCCCTCCCGCGGCGAAGTGACTTTATAAACAAGTCTGTTTAAAAAAATCCCCTGCCCATTATACAAACTCGGCTCCATGGAGGGACCGATCACACTTGTTTTCATTCCAACACAGAACACCGTCACCACCGCCAATAACATCGAAGCGAAGATCCAGAAAATCCAGCTTAAAATTTCCTTGATCACAACGATATTCAGTTTTTTCTTCTTCTGATAAAATGTTAATCCCTTTCGTCTAGCCATCCATTCCGTCCTTTGCAATATATGTATACGAACAGTTCAGCCCAGAACTTTGCACTTGCTGCAAAGTTCGTGATATAGCGTAATGCCTGAGATGCATCAAGCTATCGCGAAGCAATTTTGCGTGACTTGATGCCTATAACAGGAAGCCGAAGGCTGAATTGTTAGATGTATACGAAGATACACCAATAATTATACTCAATCTGTACAGTGATTGCAAGTTAAAAAATAACGGAGCCTGTCACCAAGCTCCGCCACAGTTACTGTCCACTCTGTTCCAGTAACATATAAAAACCCATTTTTACTATTTCACCAATTCCTTAACCTTAGCTTTCTTACCAACACGATCTCTCAAATAGTACAGCTTCGCACGTCTAACCTTACCTGCTCTCACAAGCTCTACCTTCTCCACGTTTGGAGAATGCATCGGCCATGTCTTCTCTACGCCGACACCATTCGAAATCTTTCTGACTGTAAAGGTTTCCCGATTGCTTCCGCCCTGAATCTTCAGAACTGTGCCCTCAAAAATCTGGATTCTCTCGCGATTTCCTTCCTTGATCTTACCATGTACTCTCACAGTGTCTCCAACTTTAAAGCTGTCAAGGTTTGCTTTTAACTGCTCCTTCTCAATTTCCCTGATAATTTCGTTCATTTCGTTTGCCTCCTTATTTTCTCGACGTTCTTAATACTTCTCTATCGCAACTACGCTTGTTATCTGTAATTACCTGCATCATGCCACGCATGACTCGTACCAGAGGACCATCTCTTTCTTCGCAACATTAGTAATTTACCACATAATCTGGATAAATGCAAGGAAATTTTCTGTTTTTCTAAACATTATTGTTCTTTTCTCGGTTCTTCCTGGCTCCAGCGATCAACCTCGCTGTCAACCAGATTGACACTCACAAGCGTGGATACGCCTTTTTCCTGCATGGTGATACCATATAACCTGTCCGCCTGCTCCATCGTGCCGCGTCTGTGCGTGATGACGATAAACTGCGTGCTTTTGGTCAGCTTGTTCAAATACTTTGCAAACCTGCTGACATTTCCCTCATCAAGCGCCGCCTCAATCTCATCGAGCAGACAGAACGGTGACGGTTTTAAATTCTGAATCGCAAACAGCAGGGCGATCGCGGTAAACGATTTCTCTCCGCCGGAGAGCTGCATCATATTTTGCAGTTTCTTTCCGGGCGGCTGTGCGATAATCCGCACGCCTGCTTCGAGGATATCCTCCTCTTCAAGCAATTGCAAGGTTCCCTTACCGCCGCCGAAAAGCTCCTTGAACACCTTATCAAACTCCCGTTTGATCTCCTCAAATTTCTCGGCAAACTGCTTGCGCATCGCTGTGTCAAGTTCCTCAATAATACCTTCGAGTGTTTTCTCCGCCTCGATCAGATCGTCATGCTGGTTTTTCATAAACGTATAGCGCTCCATGAGTACCTTGTAATCCTCGATCGCATTGACATTGACATCCCCAAGCTTTTTGATGGCATCCTTGATGGCTGTGATCTGCTTTTTCATCTCCGAAATGTCCTTCAAGGACTCATTTCGCATGGAAGCTGCATTGTTCAGCGTAATCTCGTACTCATTCCACATATAATTGATCTGATTCTCCACAGTATCTTCCAGCTTTTCCCGCTGTGCATTCAGTCGGTATACCTCCTTGTCCAGCGCGTTTTTCTTCTCTGAGATCTCCTCTCTGGTCTTGAAGAAATTCTTCTGTTTCTGAGTCAGATCTTCCTTTGTCTTTTGCTTTTCCTTCAAAGAACGCTCCGCATCCGACTGTGTGTCATGTGACGCGGTGATCGTCTTTGTAATCTCCTCGATATTTTGCTGTCGGTTCTGAATGTCCAAAAGACAGCTATCGAGACTGGTCTGCACCTCTGCAAGTTCCTCCTGGCTGCGCACCAGCTCTCCCTCAATGCGGTTCAGATTGGTCTGCTCAAACTCCTGCTTCTGGAGCATCTTTTCATACTCAACATCCCATTCTCCGACTTTGCCAGTCTTGCCGGACTCGTCCAGCCGATAGCTCTCTAGTTCCTTCTGACACACTGCGATACCCTGCTCCAGCGTTTTCTCATTTTCCTCTGACGCCTGTAGCTCTTTGCGCGTCCTCTCCTTGTCTATATTGATTTCTTGAACCTTGCGCTCGATGTCCTGCTGCTCTTCGATCAGATCGCCAAATCCCTGCTCTGCCTCGTTTTTGCGCTCCTCCGCGCTCACAACATTCAAACGGGCAGTATTCTGTTTGATGTACAATTCCTGCAAGGCTGCCTTCTCTTCCTCAATGCTGCGCCGGACACTGTTGCGCTCCACCTTGATATTCTCAATCGCTGTCGTCGCGTCCTCCAGCTTTTTCTTTGCCGACTTTAGCTTTTGTTCTAGCTCCTCTAGCTCTCTCCTT
>CAJUII010000100.1:0-1646 GCA_910586405.1 uncultured Lachnospiraceae bacterium | reverse complement strand
TTCGCCCTAAGAGGTTAGAATTGTTCTTAAACGCGCCGCCGCTGATTGCTCCTCCCGGCACAAGCAGCTCGCCCTCCAATGTCACCATCCTGATGCTGTAATTATATTTCTTTGCTATTCTGACAGCATTGTCAACATTGTCAATCACCACAATTCTGCCGAGCATTGTTTTTGCCACATTTTTATATCTTGCATCCGTCCGAACAAGCGTATCTGCAAGTCCTATAACGCCCTTCTCCCTCAATGCATCATCCATCTTAAATGCCTGTGGTTTGGTGATGCTGGTGAGCGGCAGAAATGTAGCACGTCCAAAACGGTTCTTTTTCAGAAATCCAATCATTGTCTTTGCGGTTTCCTCATCCTCTGTGACGATGTTTTGTATACTTCCGCCGAGCGCTGTCTCAATTGCTGTCTCATACGCCTTATCCACCTTTATGATATCTGCGACAACGCCGATAATCCCCTTGTGATGCTCCCTCTGCTCCATAACCTTCTGAATACTGTTTCCATATCCCTCATAGCGTTCTGTCAGGTTTGAAATCGTATCCAATTGGGATTTGTATCGCTGATATGCGCCTTGGCTCTCCTTGATTTCCTCATCTTTTTCACGCAGTCTGTCCCGAAATGATTTATTGCGCTCCTCCAACTGTGCCAGATGTGTATCCGCCTCGGAAATCAGATCACTAATGCGCTGAAATTCTTCTTGGAGTGATTGAATCTCAGCATCGCGCTCCGCCTCATCGCTCCTGGCGCGAAGCAGACGGGAATTTAGCTCTGCCCTCCGAATGCGCAGCTGTTCCATCATCGTGTCAAAACTGCTCATCTTTGATTTGATGGTCGCCCGTTCCCCCAGCATCGTGATAATCTGGTTTTTATCTTCTTCAATCTTATGATTCAACGCTTCTATGCGCAGCTGAACCTCCGATAGCGCCGCCTTTGCCTCATTGCGCTCCTTCTCCAGCGCCGCCACCTTTTCATCCAGCGCTGCCTTGCTCTCAAAGATCTTGGCGCGCTCACCTTCCCTGCGCGCAATCTGTTCCTCTATGGATGTGATTCTCTCCCGAAAATGCTGCTCATTTCCCCGGGCGCCTTTAATCTGCTCTTTTAATACATTGATCTCGCCCTCAAGTCTGCCCCTTGTCACACTCGCGTCTGTCAGCGTAATTCTGGTGACTTCGATTTCCTGTTCCAGCGCTTCTATACGTGACTGAACCTCATCATACTCAATCTTAATTCTTTCATATTGCCGAGTAGTGTTATCATAGTCTTCCTGTGCAATGGCACATTTTCCTTCAAGCTCTTCCAATTGCTGTGTTAGCTTTTTGTTCTCCAGCAGAAAGACATTCACATCCAACTCTTTTAACGCTTCCTTTTTTCTTAGATATACCTTTGCCTTCTCAGACTGCCTTTCCAGAGGCTCTACCTGCTTTTCCAGCTCACTTAAAATATCCGTCACACGGACCAGATTCGTCTTTTCATCCTCAAGCTTTTTCTGCGCGGTCGCTTTGCGCTTCTTGAATTTGACAATTCCGGCTGCCTCGTCAAAAAGCTCTCGTTTCTCCTCCGGCTTACCGCTTAGAATCTTCTCAATCTGTCCCTGCCCAATGATCGAATATCCCTCTTTGCCGATACCAGTGTCATAAAAT
>CAJUII010000099.1 GCA_910586405.1 uncultured Lachnospiraceae bacterium | reverse complement strand
AAAACTTTTTAATCATTTTTCATTTTACCTATTGACATTTCTTAGCTGGACTTTGATTATTTTGTTTGTGTATATAAAAAGGACTCTATCCTTTGTTTGGGATAGAATCCTT
Source organism: uncultured Lachnospiraceae bacterium (assembly GCA_910586405.1). Classification (GTDB taxonomy): domain Bacteria; phylum Bacillota; class Clostridia; order Lachnospirales; family Lachnospiraceae; genus COE1. Next base: position 11,614 of record CAJUII010000099.1, on the reverse strand, counting down.
TGAAAAAACCACGAAAAAAGGGGAAAACTCTCAAATGAATTTTCCCCTAATCGTTAAAGATAGATTTTACAAACGAAATCCTCAAAGCGGTTCGCCTTTGTGTACTCCGGACGATGTGCCATAAAATCATTCACATCAGCTCTGGTTATCAGATACTCCGTAAAGTACATATATTTGTAATCTACTTTCCTACATTGTTTATCGCTGCCTGTGCTGCCGCTAATCTAGCGATAGGCACTCTAAACGGTGAGCAAGACACATAATCGAGTCCGATCTTATGGCAGAACTCTACGGAAGAAGGATCTCCACCGTGCTCGCCACAGATACCTACATGAAGCTTCGGATTTACTGGCTTGCCGAGTTTCAGAGAAAGCTCCATCAACTTGCCGACACCTGTCTGGTCAAGCTTTGCGAACGGATCATTCTCGAAGATCTTTGTGTCATAGTAAGCATTTAAGAACTTACCAGCATCGTCTCTTGAGAAACCGAATGTCATCTGTGTCAGATCGTTTGTACCGAAGCAGAAGAAATCAGCCTCCTTAGCGATCTCATCTGCTGTGAGCGCTGCTCTTGGAATTTCGATCATTGTACCTACTTCATACTCTAACTCAATGCCTGCTGCTGCGATTTCAGCATCTGCTGTCTCAACAACAACTTTCTTAACAAATTTAAGCTCTTTTACTTCACATACAAGAGGAATCATAATCTCAGGCTTCACGTTCCAGTCAGCATGAGCTTTCTTTACCTCGATTGCCGCACGGATTACAGCCTTTGTCTGCATCTTGGCAATTTCAGGATAGGTTACAGCAAGACGGCATCCTCTGTGACCCATCATCGGGTTGAACTCATGGAGGGAAGCAATCAGTGTCTTGATTTCCTCTACGGATTTACCCTGTGCGTTTGCAAGCTTCTCGATGTCCGCTTCATCTGTAGGAACAAACTCATGAAGAGGCGGATCAAGGAATCTGATTGTAACAGGATTTCCTTCAAGAGCCTCATACAGTGCCTTGAAGTCACTCTGCTGGTAAGGAAGAATCTTCTCAAGCGCTGCTTCTCTCTCCTCTACTGTGTCAGAACAGATCATCTCGCGGAATGCTGCGATTCTGTCCTCTTCAAAGAACATATGCTCTGTACGGCAAAGACCGATACCTTCTGCACCAAGCTCTCTTGCTTTCTTTGCATCTGCCGGTGTATCTGCATTTGTTCTTACCTTCAATGTTCTATACTTGTCAGCCCATGCCATAACTCTGCCGAACTCACCTGCGATCTGAGCATCAACAGTAGCGATTTGACCATCATAAATATTACCAGTTGTACCATCAATAGAGATGTAATCTCCCTCATGATACTCTTTTCCTGCCAATGTGAACTTTTTATTCTCCTCGTCCATAGCAATGTCACCGCATCCGGATACACAGCATGTACCCATACCACGTGCAACAACGGCTGCATGTGATGTCATACCACCACGAACTGTAAGAATACCCTGAGAAGCCTTCATACCAGTAATATCTTCTGGTGATGTTTCAAGACGTACAAGAACAACCTTCTCGCCTCTTGCATTCCAGTTCTCAGCATCTTCTGCTGTAAACACGATCTTACCGCATGCAGCACCCGGTGAAGCGCCAAGTCCCTTGCCAGCCGGTGTAGCAGCCTTCAATGCTGCGGCATCAAACTGAGGATGCAGTAATGTATCAAGGTTACGAGGGTCAATCATAGCGACTGCCTCAGCCTCTGTCTTATGTCCCTCATCTACTAAATCGCAGGCAATCTTCAAAGCTGCCTGTGCTGTTCTCTTACCATTGCGGCACTGTAACATATAGAGCTTCTTGTTCTCAACTGTGAACTCCATATCCTGCATGTCATGATAGTGGTTCTCGAGTGTCTCGCAAACCTTGATGAACTCTGCATATGCCTCTGGGAACTCCTGCTCCATCTGCACAATCGGCATCGGTGTACGAACACCTGCAACAACGTCCTCGCCCTGTGCATTCTTTAAGAACTCACCCATGAGCTTCTTCTCGCCTGTAGCCGGATCACGTGTAAATGCTACACCTGTACCAGACTCATCATTTAAGTTACCAAATACCATCGGCATTACGTTTACAGCCGTACCCCATGAATAAGGAATATCGTTGTCACGACGGTATACGTTTGCACGAGGGTTGTCCCATGAACGGAATACAGCCTCGATCGCAAGCTTTAACTGCTCTACAGGATCAGAAGGGAAGTCCTTGCCAAGCTGGTTCTTGTACTCAGCCTTGAACTGCTCTGCCAGTGTCTTTAAATCTGCTGCTGTGAGGTCTACGTCGTACTGAACGCCCTTCTCCTCTTTCATCTTGTCAATCAGCTGCTCAAAATATTTCTTACCAACTTCCATAACAACGTCTGAGAACATCTGGATGAAACGTCTGTAAGAGTCATATACAAAACGCTCGAATGCAGGATCAGAATTGCCCTTGATCATCGCATCAACCACTTCGTCATTTAAGCCAAGGTTTAAGATCGTATCCATCATACCGGGCATAGATGCACGTGCACCTGAACGTACAGATACAAGTAAAGGATTCTTCAGATCGCCAAATTTCTTTCCGTTTACCTCTTCCATCTCTTTTACGCCAGCCATAGCCTGAGCCATGATCTCGTCATTGATCTTACGTCCGTCTTCATAATACTGCGTACAAGCTTCTGTTGTGATTGTGAACCCCTGTGGTACAGGGAGTCCGATGCTTGTCATCTCCGCAAGGTTTGCACCCTTTCCGCCGAGAAGATTACGCATGCTCATGTCGCCTTCTTTGAATGAATATACCCACTTTTTACTCATTGTTTTTCTCCTTTACTGAATTGCTTACTTTTCATTTGGTGCCTTCGTCATCCTAAGCACACCGCATGTATAAATGATAAACATAATATGGCTAATTGTCAAGAATTTATCAAGGAAATTTATAAAAAATTGTTATTTTTTTCCTATCTATTACAGCTTCATGATCTTTCTCTCCTCTTTGTCATACAAATATAACGAATACGAGAGTATTTCTTCTGCGCTGACTTGTGTATCATTGATTTCTTTGATCATATTTTTGATCTCGCTGCTCTCCTCAAGATGTGCTGTCGGCAGAAGCAAAAGCTCATGTACAGACGATGGAATGATATAAAAGCTGCTGCCCACAGCTTCTGCAAAATCCCGGACCAGATTCGGATACAGCATACAGGCCGCACCTTCGACTCTGCGTTGATTGCTGAGCACATACATCGGGACATTGTCCGAAAATGCTTCTTCTCTGTACTCAGCAAATTCTTCTGGATTCTCCGCTCTCGTGATCTCACATAGCACCTCGGACATGCTTTTGATCTCATATTTCTGAAGCCGCTGTGTGTTTTCTTTTGCTGCCTGATACAGCTTCTCCACCGAGACATCCCACAGTTTCAGATGCACATTATGTATCAGTATTGACGCCGTGCCAATGTCCTCCTGCGCAACCATGCATTGAAAAACGATAGACAAATCCAGAAATTCGATGTGCGGGAGATCCTCGAGCAGCTCTTTGTTTTTCTCTGTGTTGATCAGCTTGTAGACGATGCGGTCCTTCACGCGCTCATAGTCCAGAAAATACCGCATATCGACGCTCTGGTTGACTTTGTTTCTGTGATAGGTATCCATCACATCATTCACGACATTGAGCAGTGTTGCCCTGCCCTTCATATATTCTTCATAGTAATTGTTGAGATAGATGGTTGGCGAGATATTGCTGTCATCCTGCGTCACCGTGAGGCCCCTCAGCACAACGCCATTGTTTTTTGTGACATCATTGAGCCGCACTTTATAGCAGTCTCCTGTCCTTCTCTCTACTTCCTCCCGCACCAATGTTGTAAAATAGGTAAATTCCATGTTGATTCATACTCCTTTTTCTGATTTTTTTGATAGACAATCCCCTCCTCTGTGCACCGAATGCTGCCTCGCAGAGAACGCAAAAAAGACAACAAGAAAAACGCGCTAAAACCATTTCTCTCATTGTCTTATCTCATCTCTGATTCATTTACGATAGATTATACTCTTGACAGATATTCGCCTGTTCTAGTGTCAATCTTAATCACATCATTTGTCTCAACAAACAGCGGTACATACACTGTCGCACCTGTCTCCACTGTCGCCGGCTTGGTCGCACCTGTCGCTGTGTCTCCCTTAAAGCCCGGCTCTGTGTCTGAGATCGTAAGCTCTACAAATAAAGGCGGCTCAATCGCAAACACATTGCCGTTGTGTGAGCATACCTTGACCATCTCATTTTCCTTGACAAACTTGAGCGCATCGCCCACCTTGTCCGCATTGAGACCAATCTGTTCATAGTTCTCTGTATCCATAAAATAGAATAAATCGCCATCTGCGTACAAGTACTGCATCTCTTTTCTGTCGATACGCGCCTGAGGACACTTCTCTGTCGGTCTGAAAGTTTTCTCCACAACGCCGCCGCTGATAATGTTTTTGAGCTTTGTTCTGACAAAAGCTGCGCCTTTACCGGGCTTTACATGCTGAAATTCAATGATCTGATAGATGCTGTTCTCATACTCTATCGTAATACCATTTCTGAAATCTCCTGCTGATATCATAAAAACTATTCCTCCTAATATTCACTTTTCACGTTTACAATCCGCTAACCATTTTATAACAAATTCAGCAAAATTTCAACTATTATTTTTGACATTTCGCAAGGATAAAGTCAATCGCCATGCCATAGCCCTCCAAACCCTGCCCGTAAATTTGGTGGTCGCATACCTCCTTGGTGACGGAAATGCGCCGAAACTCCTCTCTCTTAGTGATGTCCGAGATATGAATTTCCACCTTAGGGACTGTGATGCTGGCAAGTGCATCACGAATAGCGTATGAATAGTGCGTAAATGCCCCCGGATTGATGACAATGCCCTCTGTGCCGTCAAAATAAGCTTCTTGTATTCGGTCTATAATGGCTCCCTCATGATTGGACTGAAAGCATTCAATCTCACAGCCCGACGCGGACGCCTTATCCTGTATCATATCCACAAGACTCTGATAGTTCTGCGTCCCGTAAATTCCTTTTTCCCTGATTCCTAGAAAATTCAGATTCGGTCCGTTAATCACTAATAATTTCATATTCTGCCGTCCTTTCCATTATTTATGCGTCATTCTTCACACACTGTTCAGCCACCTCGGACTGTTTCAGCGCATCGACATCAAGAATCAGCACCGCGCCCTCCTCGTACAAGGGTCCACGCGCCGCGATCATCTCCTCAATCCGCCTCATGGGATCATCGCACTGTAGCAATGGTCTGGTGGTGTCCCCCTTGATTCGATTGTAGACTGTCGCTGGGCTGGCCTTGAGGTACACCACCTTGCCAAGCTTTGATAAAAGCTGCCTGTTCTCTGCACGCAGGGGCATACCGCCGCCAGTTGACAGAACAATACGTTCTCTTTTCTCATCAATCAACTGCCTTAACAGCGCTGTCTCCATATCCCGAAATGCCTGTTCCCCCTCTGTCGCGAAGATCTCATTAATACTCCTGCGTTGTTGCTGCACAATCATCTCGTCCGTATCCAAAAAGGTATACGCCTTTAATTTGGCGACATTTTTTCCAACCGTCGTCTTGCCGCTTCCCATATAACCTGTCAGAATAATATTTTCCATCTGTATCCCCATTCACACCAATATCGCGTACTTAATCCATTATAAGAATCTTCTGCTTACGCATACAGTTTATCTTTTATTGCCTGATACACTTTCTCTGCACTTTCCTTGGTCACTTTGCAGCCTGTCCACATCTCAAAGGCATCAATTCCCTGATACAACAGCATTTTCAGCCCATTGTACGCCACACCGCCGTTTGCGGTGACAAGGCTCATAAATTTGGTCTCCCAAGGCGTATAAATCAGATCATATCCATATTTGACATAATGATAAAAATCGCCGTCCTCAAGAACTGCCTCCGCTGTCTTTGGCGCAAGACCTACGCTGGTGCACTGTATCACGATGTATCTGTGCTCTGCCCCTGTCAGAAGCTTTGGATATTCACTGAGTGCCATCGCTGACACACAGTTCTTCCCATACCTGCTAAGAGCTTCGTTGACTTTTGCCGCGACTTCCTCTGCTTTTGCGGCGTCTCGATTTAATAAATACACCTTTTTCGCGTCGCTGCTCGCACACTCGAATGCGGCTGCCCGCCCCGCACCGCCTGCGCCAAGTATGATGACCTCCTCCCCTTTGAGCGAGATCCCCTCCTCGTGCATGGCGCGCCAAAGTCCGCCCATATCTGTATTATAGCCGATAAAACCTTCTTTGTCTTCCCGCGCGTCACGCACAAGTGTATTGACCGCCCCGGCGGCCGCCGCACGCTGTTCCACCTCCGTCAGATAAGGAAGCACCGCATTTTTGTAAGGTACTGTGACATTCATTCCGCAAATATTTAATCCGTATGCCCCTCTGAGCGCAGTCTCAATCTGTCCTTCTGCCACATGAAACGGCACATACACCATGTCAAGGCCAAGCGCGTCGGCAAACATGCCATGCATAAGCGGTGACAGTGTATGCTCTATTGGATTTCCTATAATTCCATACACTTTTGTTTTTCCGTTAATTTCCATCCGTAACGCCCCTTTTTCTATGCTCATCAAACGTATCTATTTTTTTACAGACTGCTTCTTGCAAGCGCGCTGGTAACAGATCAGCACGATTTTTTCCAAATACCGTTTCAGCACGATCTGTATCTCTTCTTTGGGGTGAATTGGCTTGACTAGAATCGCGTAAATCCCCGCCTTGTTTGCCCCCCACACATCCGTAAAAATCTGGTCGCCCACAAACAATGTATTTCTATTATCCGTTCCCATATTCTTCATAGCCTGTCTGTACTTCTCAGGCTTTGGCTTGCCCGCCTTGTAAATATACGGCGCCTCCACCGCATCACAGAACATCTTCACCCGCGGTTCTTTGTTGTTGGAGAGCATTGTCACCTTGTAGCCGATACTTTTCAGACGCCGAAACAGTGCCAGCGCGCGCTCGTCTGCCGGAAGCCCATGCGGCACCAGTGTATTGTCAATATCAAAAATAATTCCCCTGTAACCCTGTCTGTACATTTTCTCGAAATCAATCTGATACGTAGAATCCAGATATTCTTTCGGATAAAAACATTCCAGCATCAAACAATCCTCCTCCTGCGGTGCTTACACACCCTTTGTCTCAAAAACGGGATACTTTTCTAACCATCACAAATTCGCTGCACTGGTCAGTTACCTGTCCCATCACAAATTCGCTGCACTGGTCAGTTACCTGTCCCATCACAAATTTGCTGCATCGAGCAGAAGCCGGGTGTAATCGGCTGACGGATGCTGATACACCTCTTCAACCTTTCCCTGTTCGAGAATCTCCCCGCTCTTCATAATGAGAACCCGGTCACACATCTGGTAGACAACCCGCAGATCATGTGAGATGAAAAGTATGGAAATCCCCAACTCCCTATGAAGCCTTAATAATAGCCGGATAATCTGTGCCTGTATCGTCACATCCAGCGCGGATACCGGCTCATCAGCGATCAAAAAATCCGTATCACACAGAAGTGCAGCCGCAATCGCAACGCGCTGCCGCTGTCCGCCGGAAAGCTCTGTGGGATAGTGGTCCTTTAGCTTCGCATCAAGCCCCACCCGCTCAAGCATCTGATCGACCTTTGCCACCCGCGCTTCTTTTGACAGCCTGCCCTCCCCCTTTTTCATGCGGAGCGGCTCCTCCAAAATCCACCCTATTTTCTTCGACGGGTTGAGCGAACTGTACGGGTCCTGAAAGACCATCTGCGGATTGGGACAATCCAGAGAAATCTCGCCGTCATACTGCTTCTGCATTCCAAGAATCGCCTTCGCAAGAGAGGTTTTCCCGCAGCCGCTCTCACCGACAAGACCTAAGATTTCCCCCCTTTTCATCGCAAAGCTCACGTCCTTTAGCACATGCTGCACATTTTTTTCCGCTCCCTTGCGAAAACGCGCAGACAGGCTTTCTTTATTTTTATAATAGACATTTAATTTCTCAACGCTTAAAATAGTATCCATAATCCCCCTCTGCAGCGCGCCGTCACACCAACTTCTCTAATTTGGGTATGGCGCTGATCAGCTTGATCGTATAATCCTCTTTCGGACTGTAAAATATTTCCTCTGTCTTTCCGGTCTCTACCATGCTGCCGTTATGCATCACAATCACTCGGTCACACAGGCGCTTCACCAGACTAAGATCATGTGAGATAAATAAAACTGCCATCTTTTTTTCCTGATTGAGCCGCTGTAAAAGCTTCACAATCTGCAACTGTATGGTCACATCGAGCGCTGTCGTCGGCTCGTCGGCAATCAGAAGCTTCGGCTCACAGATCATCGCAGAAGCGATCATCACGCGCTGGCGCATACCGCCAGAGAGCTCATGCGGATATTTTTTATAGACAAGCTGCGGATTGTCAAGCTCTACCTCCTCAAGCGCCTTGATGACACGCATATACCGTTCCTCCTTGGACAACTCCGGTCTATGTATGCGAAGGCTCTCCTCCACCTGCCAGCCGATGCGCTTGACCGGATTTAAGGACGTCATGGGTTCCTGAAAGACAATGCCAATCTGATTCCCCTGAAGCTGCCGCAGCGTCTCGCGGTCTGTATGCAGCAGCTCGTTCCCTTCAAAGAGGATTTTCCCCTCCATTTTCATGTCATGGCGCCTCAACAGTCCCGCAATCGCCATCGCGGTCATGGATTTTCCCGAACCGGATTCGCCGACAATTCCTAGAATTTCTCCCTGATGCAGCACCATGTTCAACTGATTCACGACACGTTCTGGCACATCATGATCATGAAATTCTATATTCAGATTTTCTACTTTTAACAATATCTGTTCCATCTGTCTCCTTCACTATAAATGATCTGTCATGCCAACACTTTGATACGTTCCTTATTCTACCACAGTATACACGAAAAATCCATGCAAAATTTGCATGGATTTTTACGCGGAACGCCTGTAATATATCAACAAACCAACCATCATAAGAATATTGATAAAAAATACGATAATACTGCCCTCCATCTCGCAGTTCCCGCCTGTCAGAATTTCACTCCCCTCAAAAACTCCCATAAAAACATGCGGATAATCCTCTGCCAAGGAAACCCCAATTTTTTCATAATTCCTTTCTCTTATCCTTTCTCGCTGCTACTTTGTTTGATAACGAAGTCTTATGTTTCCCATGCTGGCGCTGGCTTCGAGCTTTCCGGCATCACCTGACTGGCGGTATTTCGTCCCCTCATTCTGGTCATTGACACGCACCTCACCCATTTCCGTTTCCAGTTCTATTTCAAAGTTGTCAAGGTTCTGGTTCACGTTAATAGACGTATCGCCCATAGCGTTGTCTGCGCTCAAATTCTGAAAAGTACAGCCTTCTATTTGAATGGAACCCATATCATTATCCACCTCAGACTCGCCAAGCTCGGTGTCTTTTACTGTAATTTCGCCCATACTGGTGTTGAGCGTTGACTCGTCAAAGCTGCATTTTTTAAAGGTGAAGCTCCCCATATTAGTCAGCGCATCACAGTCGGAGGCGGTGATTCCCTCCACGCTGATACTTCCCATCGAGACCTTGATCTCCATGTTCTTCATCTCCGCTTCTTCCGGCACTGTCAATGTCATGTCGCACCGTTCATTTCTCATTCCTCCCCACCATGCCCTTTTGGGCATTTTCTGCTTGATGTGAAGCGCGTGATCCTTTACTTCATACTCCAGTTTGAGCGTATCTGTATACTCACCGTGGAGATAAAATTTCTTTCCCGTCTCAATTGACAAATCAATCATATCCGCATCGACATAAATCGCATCAAAAGCGTCCAAATCTGAGCTTGCCCTCGTGATTCGATCGTCTCCAAAGCGAAAACCTCCCCGCAAGCTAAAGATGCCATAATAGTGAAAAGTACCGCCGACAACACAGCATACTGTAATAATTGTCAGGACTGTCATCCATATATTTTTCTTCATACTCATATTTTCCTCCTAGCATAAAAGCGATCAATACGTACCCTGTGCACTACCAAACTGCACGAATCAACTGTTGTACCACTGCGGCAATCACCCACACAATCCATGTGATGTGCCAGTCAAAACTCAAAAAGCTCCAGCACAGATAGATACAGGTCACGGTCGGCCAGTAGACAGACATCATCTGCGATACGGTATTATTTTTATAGTTTACCTGTTTTTGTGACGGCACAAAACTGCCTCCCATCGTATCGCTTTTGTTTAATGAAAGAAGTGTTGTAAATCCTGCATTCACATTTCCCGCCGCCACGAACAGAAATACCCCGATTCCGATCAACACAAACATCAAGACAGGCCCCATTCCGATTCTTCCTGAAAACAGGCTGGTGACAATCACCACTGGCAGCACACTCAGAATACACAAAATAACGCCAATGGTGATCATCATCGCATGTGTCACGCGAAAACTCTCCCGCCGGTTGTGAACGTACTCTGCTGTCGCAAAGTCCACACTGCATCCTCTTTTCTTCAAAAAATTCCATTTTCCCATGACAAAACCTGAATACATAAACAGTGCCACCGCTGCCGCAATCGACAAAAACATAAAGCACATGGCATAGACCCCGCCGCGCAAGCTCCAACTGCTATCCAACAGATATCCGCAGCAGCTAATAATGCACAGCAGTACGCCGAGTGCCACCGTACAGGCAGTGTGTGCCTTGTCATGCAGATACTCCTTGGCCTCTGCGAGCGTGACATGCCGCAGATTCCCTGCCTGTTTCTGATTCTCCTGCAACACAAAATTGCTGATGCCAAGCTCCTCTGCAAGCTCGTCAAGGTTGCCAAACTCGGAAATCACGATGCCGACTGCCTCGTTTTCTGTCTTGCCATCCTTGATTAGCTCTGTATATTTGTCCTCCATCATCTGCCACAACTCATTTTTTGCCTTCTGTACCTCAAATGTAATCGGAAGTCTTGCAAACATTGTCTCCAGATAATTCCTGATTGTCTCCATACGCTCATACCCCTCCATCCTCTTTGATAAACTTCTCTACAACTTCCTTTGTCAGTGTCCACTCCGCACATTTCTCACGGTAATACTGCCTGCCCTGCTCTGTGATTCTATAATATGTTCTGCGCTTCCCATTGATGGCAGCATTCTCAGAAAAGGCTTCGACAAAGCCATTTTTTTCCAGCCTAGTAAACGCGGAATAGAGCGTAGTCTCCTTGATCACATACTTTTCATCTGTCAGACTCTTGATTTTCTTTGAAATCTCATAGCCATACGAGGGCGCCTCCCACAGCAGATACAGAATCATCGTGTCATTGTATCCGCGTATGATGTCGCTGCTGATACTCCCCATAACAAACCTCCCTTCAATACAGTTCTCAAGTGCTCTCTGTCTTATCTCCGACAGACAATGCAACGACTGTCATTGATACGTCTATCGTTGCTACGATAATCATTGCTACGTTTGTCGTAGTATTAGCATAGCACAGAATATTTTTCCTGTCAACAGCTTTATGACAGAATAATATGGGACTGTAAACAAAAAACAGGAAAAGAACCGAAGGCTTTGGTTCTTTTCCTGCTCATAAATGTT
>CAJUII010000098.1 GCA_910586405.1 uncultured Lachnospiraceae bacterium | reverse complement strand
TTCTGCAAGCAAATCGATGGGAACCTGCGGGTGACGGAATCTAAATCTCAGCACATCTTTACAGTGATTTGCCGCTACTCTGATGAGCCATGCTTTTTCGTGTTCTGTATCCGTGAAAACCGGTGCCTTTTCCAGATATCCACAAAATGTTTCCTGAATCACATCCTGAGTATCCTGCTCATTGCACAGCATTACAATACAGATCTTATAGAGCATATCGCTGTATGTCCTTACCGCTTCCTCCAAGTTCATATCTCTCACCTCCTCTTCACTTATAACACGCACAAAGATGTCAAAAGGTGACTTCTCAGACAAATATTTTTGCAGCAGTTGAATATTGACAATTCGCACTTTCAAGACATTTATGATGACATTTGATTTTATACTTGTTTCGACTTTTTCCACGAAAATGGCATTCAATACCTGTGGCCGGATTTGTCCGCTGAGGACAAACCTAAATTCCTGCACACCTTCCATACGGTATTTTGAAAACGCCTCATCTTGGTATGGCAGCAGCTTCATTGCACAGTATCATATATTAATCAGGTTGATCACTACACTTTCTTTTCTGGCAGATGACAATCTGTCTTTTTGTGTTGCTTGAATATAGACAAATCTTCCTTAAAAACCAAACTCAGGCAGAGATAGGAATTACAATATCTCTGCCTGAAAAGAAATCAACAAGTCAGTGCCTTAACTAAATGACATTGTTCAGGACGCCCCGTTTTTTCTGATACGCTCGATTTCCTTTAAAATGTGATCGGTCCAGTTGTCGTCCTGCCCGCCTACAATCCAAACATGAAATCCATAAGTCCTCCCATTCTCCGCAACGGAGCGGTCATCATCAATATGTAAGTCAATTCGGTATTTGCTTGGGTATTTGGATGGCATCGCCTCTGTATGCCCTGCCTGCACTTCCCGCGCATGTCTTGCCCCATTCACAATATTATCAAACTTTATTCCATAACAGCGAAACAGACCTCGTATGTATTGTTCAGAACGAAAAGAAGTGGTATACACCCACAACTCCATGCCCTGTTCCCGAAGCGCTTTCATAAGCGCTATTGTTCCCAGACGCAGCCGTTCCTTATAAATCGCACAGAAAGGAAACCTCAATGGTGCCTCCACCTTAAACTTTTCTTCCGACACAAAAAGAGTATCATCTAAATCAAACGAAATTCTCATGATTTACGCGCCTCCTGCTTCTTCCTCCCGGAAAGACTTACACGGAATCATCACCTCCATCACGAAACTGCCATGCTCTGCATAACAGACCATATTCCCGCCAAGTTTCTCTGCTGCTTCTTTTATCGTTATAAGCCCAAAACCATGCCCACGTTCCTGCTTATCTGTGGAGGGGATTGTGCCTCGCTCCACATACAAGTCGCTTCGGCATCGGTTTTTGATGCGCATTAATAGATATACCTTATTGTACTTGATCTGCACAGAAACCTCCCGCATTCCGGCATCAAGCTGTCTCATAGCATCACAGGCATTTTCCAGCTCATTTGACAAAATTTGACACAACTCCATATGAGGCAATGCTTCCTCCCCAATCTGTATATCCGTGCTGCACGCAGCCCCCATCTCCTCAAACTTTCTGGCATAGTGAACAAACACTGCATTGATATATGGGTTGGCACAGTACTGTCCCAGAAGGGTATCCATCTCCTCCTGCACTCCTATTAAGTAGGTCTGCGCCTCTCTAATCTGCCCTGCGGCAAGCAGACCAGCAAGCGTAATTGTATGCCCTTTCATGTCGTGCTTCATTCTCCGAATACTGCGCTGACTCTCAAGCTGTGTCTCCAAAGTATTCTTCTGCTCCTGCAATAAGCGCTCCGCCTGCTTCCGCTGATAGAGCAAAAGTTGACGGTACAACGATGTAAGAATCGTAGCATATGTCATAGGCATCAACACAAGCACCAGCAAAAACGCCGGAAGCTCCTGCTGCCTATTGGTGATCATCACTGGAAAATTCCCCATAATAGCAAGCAGGATATAATAAAGCGCCGTCATGCCCGCAAAAATCTCCCATCCGTTTGGCACTGCCTCCTGAAGCTCCATATATGGTTTCCTGATGTAGCGAACTGCCACATATTCCAACAATGGAAACATTACAAGTCTGCCGATAAACATGATAATATACTGCCCACCGCCAAAATAATAATCCGCCAACTTGGTTACTGTGATAATCCAGAGCGCTACTGTGTCCGCCAGACAGAATGTAAAGAAAAATCTTCCGTTTCTATCCTTTGAAATGAACCAGAAAACCAACAAACTAGGCAGAGTGCAGGTCAATATAAATACTTTTCCCATCACCTCTGCCCCATAGAGAACCAACCCCGTCATATTCAACAGAATTAGAAATCCCATTGATATTCCCGTGAGAAGAATCGTCTTTTTCCGCGAATAGCGGGAGCGATACAACATCATGAACAGTACCAATATATGTAACAAGGACCACAGCATAGATAAATCTCTTAATAGCAACATGATTCAGTCCACCTTCTCTAATTATGTATGAAAACAATACACCTTTTCAGGTATTGTCTCGATCATGAGAAACAACTCTGCCGCGAGCGTTTGCGTTTCTACCGGCACTACAGCCTGCACTACGGTGCTTCTGTTTCGCAGTCCATGCGGACCTGTCTCCTGCTCAGGCTTCCCGCCCATCACCATAATCGTTGTGACACCTCTACTTCCGCCGATGATCTGCGTCTCGACAGGCGCCGAAATACGGTCCAGTTCCTCGGCAGTATCAAACTGCGCACTGAAGCCTTCCTTGGTGCATTCATACTCTACTGTAAAATACCCCATTCCCGCAGGACATTGTTCTTCAAGTGCGTCCAGAACACTTTTTTTCATCTTCTCAAATTCTTCTATTGACAGATGCTGTAACGCCATTTCCTGATATTGTGCATCCTGAAATCTTTCCTGTTCTTCCTGCAAAGGTTGTGACATTCCTACCTGATTGATGTAACAAATAATTTCCTCTCCGCCCTCCTCCAAAGAAAATCGAAGCTCAGCAGTCTTTCCCCGCTCTAATGTTACAGGAATCTGCACAGCATATTGTCTGCTTGTTGAGCCCAATGTCAACTGTCCGATTTCCCCTGTAAGTTCTGGAAGTTTATCATAAATACCATTCAGGCGCAGCTCTGACAGCCCTATATGATTCCAGTCCATTTCATAATAAGGAGAGGTTTTGGGTATACGCCACCCCTTTTCCATCATTTGTTGAAAAAGAAGATATGCTTGTACAAAATCTGCCTGCATCAGACCGCCCACACTGCCGCCTTGAAAAGAATAGCACGTTTCTCCTATTTTTATTTGCCTGATATACAGTGACCCGCCGCTTTTTTGATCTGTACGACCAGATTCCAGCATGGATTCCCTTTTCGTCTGAATGTTCCTGCTGGAAGTGTATTTTTCCTGTAACGGCTGTTCCTCCAATATGTATAAAAACGCCCCCTTATTGTGACACTCCTTTCGGAGTCCCATACCGACGATATGAATACACACATCATCGAGCATGACATCTTTGCCGATTACTTTTACCTCATCTAAACGGAAAATCTCTAAATATGTCTGAAATGCATTATAATTCATTGTAATACCTCCTATGCGCATCAGTGCGCATCTCTTTTTCCCACTGTTCCTAAGGTACAGTTCCTAAATGTGCGGCACTGCTCACAAACGCCAAGCAGCTGTTTCTAATGTTATCTGCCTATAGACAATCTTCTGCTGTATCTCTGTAACGAAACCGTCCAAATCCCCTGTTTCCCTTATCACATATGCACCATTTTGCCCCGCAATCCATTGATTTCCAGAATGATACCGCACGAGCCGACTGTCTATACATGCCAGACTGCGTCCCTGCCGAATCGCGTACCGAACCGTGTGCATCGTGCCGCTGTCACTTGCCGCCTCGATCACGAGCACACCATCGCTGATTCCGCTTTGAATGCGGTCTCTTTCCACATACCGATACCGCTGTACAGGCGTTGAGGGCGGATATTCGCTGACCAGACACCCACCGTTTGACAACAGTTTTTTTGCAAGAAACACATTGGAATGCGGCACAATCTGCTCCAATCCGCAAGGCATTACCGCGACACACGTCCCGCCTGCCGCAAGTGCCCCATACAGCGCATACGTGTCGCACCCCAGCGCAAGTCCGTTTACCACATTGATTCCCCTTGTGCCCAATGCGTAGCCAATCCGATAGGCAAGCGCTCTCCCACTCTCCGACACGCGCCTGCTGCCAATCACTGCAATGCTGTGATTTTGATTGATGCACGCAATATTTCCCCTGTAAAATACGCAGTCCGGCGCCTTTGCAATGGAACACAGCCGCTGAGGATACGCTTCACTTCTTATGTCTGCCTGCTGAATCCCATCCTCCCAAACGATATTGATCATCTCCCTAAAATGCTGCGTATGCCGATGACACACTTCCTCTTTCGCATTCACTGCGTGTAACAGTTCAGCCTTCGGCTTTCTGTTACGGGCATCAAGCCTTACAAAACCACTTCGTTGGTATCAAAGCCACGCTCTGTGGCTTGATATGCCTCAGTCATTACGCTGTTTCACACTCTTGATCTTCTACATCCGGCTGCACCACTTCAGTATATGGTCAAAAGAAATCTGTAACGCTCCACCGTATATATGAAGTGCAACCGGCTGTGTCAAATCATATCTTTGGGCATAAATATCCCCCTCGAAGAAAAAGACAAGCAGCTGCTTTTTGTATGGATCCAGAATCCAGTATTCGCGCACCCCGGCATTCTCATATTTCTCCAGTTTCTTGAAATAATCCTTCCGCTTAGTTGACGGCGAGATCACCTCCAGCACGAAATCCGGCGCGCCAAACACTTTCCCGTTCTGTATCTTTTCATGATCAAACAAAATCAAGAGATCAGGCTGCACCATCGTCCTGTCATCACAGTCAAGCCGCACATCAATCGGAGAGATCCCCGCCTCGCACTGTACATTATTCTCCAATATATAATTTGCAATCTGCCTGTAAATCTCACCGACAATCTTCTGATGCTCAAAATCAGGCGCTGCCATATCATAAATCGCACCGTCAATCAACTCTACTCTAATTTCGTCCAGTATGGTAAAATAATCCGCTATTGTGTAAGCCCCCGGGTTCTTCTCCAGCGGACTACCATAGGAATAAACCATACTGTCATTCAACACCATATTGGTATCCTCACTCTTTAATACCTGTTCCAGCGCCTGAAGCGTGGCATACCGCGGACGCTCAGTCTCCCCCGAAAAAATCTTCTGGACCGTGCCAAGCGGCACCCCGGATAACTCGGAAATCTGAGCATAGCTGTAGCCTTTCTGTAATTTCCTCTGTTTCATTTCTTCTATGGTCATAAATGTCCCTCCGCAATACTGCTATTTATGGTTCGTACCCTGCCCCATAAAAACAACTCAGTAGTATTCACGTTTTACATATAACTTAGTCAAATTATATCCATTTTATTTCCATTTGTCAACCGTTTTATTTCCATTTCTATGTTGATGAAGTTTTCTGGTGCTGTTCAGCATTCGATAAAAGCTGAATCACGCGGTCATAATTTTCCGGGCAGTGCGGAAATACACAATTGGAACAATCCCTGATGCGCCTCCCGTCTGCTTCTATGTACACTGGATTTCCCGGACAGTTTTCCCTCAAGTACAGCGGGCAGAAACAAAACAGACAATTCAATTCTTTCACCCCATGATGACAGGGAAAATATGCACAATCTTTATTCTCAAAAAAGCGGTGTGAATTCATGGAAAAATCTTCCTTTACATCTAAAATAATATTACTTAGAAACGACGAACAAAACTTTGGCTCATTTTTTCATTATAGAAAAAGCGAACTATATTGTCAAATGTACAGGACAAAAACTTCAAAGCGAAAGGCAAACAGCCTAACGGACAACAAGGCTATGTGAATCGAAAGGGGAAAAGATTTAATAGAAATTTGGTAGAAATGTATGTGCGATTGTGATATTCTGTTAGAGGTATAGGTCACAATTTGGTAAAAATATATTTTATGGAGGTATGACATGACTTACAACGCTATAAATGAGTTGATTGCTTCTGCGGAATCATCGGGACATGAAAACTTCTGGGAGTATGACGGCGAGATTTTCATGTTGTTTTACGACAAGTTCAAATACACACCCTATGCAGACATTCCAGACACTGCCTTTATGTATATGGAAATCAATAACTGGCAGGGAATGAGTGTCCGGTGCGGGGTATGGCAGTATTATGAGAGCGGATCGTTCCAAAAGGGGAAATTTGAGCGGGTGATATCCTTCCTAAAAACCAATGGCGAAAAGGAAATGGCAGATATTTATGCGTGCGGCATACACGACTACGCAAATGAGAAGTACCAGCAAAACTTTGATTACCCAGAAGAATGGTTCGATGAAACCGAACGCGTAGACAAATGGATCAGCGATTATGAGAAATACATCTTTAAGTGGATGTATGATTTGATTATAGCGCATAAAAGCGATGTGTTAGCACTTGGAGAAGCTTGATATAACCTATATGGCAAGCTGAACTGTACCACCTTTTCCATGGCGGGTGATACAGTCCAGTACAGGTGTTGTGCACACCGCTCGACTCACCGTCCTGCATCTTGTGCCATTCCATACAAACGATCCGATAACAGCGGCACAAATCCCGAAATCCGCTCGCGCGCCACGTACAATGTGCTGTCGGCGCGGGCGCTCATACTCCATTTTACCAAGGTCATGACACCCTGCTCAATCTCAATGCAGGTAATGCAGCGCGGATGGACACAGCTGCCTGTATTATAATAGAAGGAAGGCTCACCCGGCATCACGGGGCGATGTGTGTGCCCTGTAATCAGAATGTGTCTGTTTTCGGATGCCCAGTCACTCAAACGCGTCTCGCATTTGTTTTTCACACGGTAGTTTTTCGCTGCGCTGGTCGGGTCAAGCACACCGAGATTTTCCAGCGGGCTCCACAAATACCGGACACAGAAACATGCCACCCGCCAAAATGTAGAATTGAACAGGCTTGCCTGATGCCCATGTGTCAGGTACAGCGCACGCTGCGGCATATTGGGCGGGCTTAAAATGATTCCCTCATAAAAAGTGTACGGAAACTGCTGTTGCTGTTTCTTTTTCTTTTTGATCATATCGTGGTTTCCATAGATGAGATACAGCCTGTTCTGCCTGTGCAGCTGCGCAAACATCTCAAAAACCTCGTCATGTACTTCGACAATATTTTTCATGCTGCGGTTTTCCCAGAGTTCGTCCCCGTCACCAAGCTCGATATACGTATATCCTCTTTTGTAATAATACTTTAGCGCCGCAAAAAATAAATGCTGGTTTTTCAGGAAATTATCAGAGGAGGTGCCAATCCCCCTGTGGCAGTCACTCATCAGGACATAACGCGAGCGATAGGTAAGCGGCAGGGTCGGGGCATCCCGAAAAGCATGCCCCAGCCGTGATGAAACACTCACAGGCGTCCCCTTCTACAGCACCGCTTGCGGCAGCAGCGCTCCTTCCGGTGACAGCGCTTGTTGAAACGGCGTATCCGAA
Organism: uncultured Lachnospiraceae bacterium; assembly: GCA_910586405.1. Taxonomy (GTDB): domain Bacteria; phylum Bacillota; class Clostridia; order Lachnospirales; family Lachnospiraceae; genus COE1. Next base: position 4,265 of record CAJUII010000098.1, on the reverse strand, counting down.
ACAGCCGGCGAAACGCAATCGGAATGAAGTAATACAGACACAAAACCCTGTCCTCAGTACACTGGAACGGCTTTGTCACCCAAAGGTAGAGCTTGCAGAAAATCTTGTTTTTCCACTGTGAAAAACAACGCCAGAACCGTGTACACAGTTTATACCGCACCTTGCGCGCGCGGTTAAAATGAACGGTCACACAAAATCCGTTGACAGAGAAATTCTGCTCCGCGCAGCCCGCCTTGCGCAGTCCGCTGATAAAGGCAAACTGCATTCTTTTGTCCGGGAACTTTATTGTCGCTTTCATGCACAAATCAGACGGCCACACAAAGCTTCCTGTAAAGAACGCCGTGAGCCACCAGTGGTTTTGCGCGACCTTGACACAACTGCCGTTCTTTCCGCAAAGTACAAACGAGCAGTTTAGCAGTTCCGTGTTTGACACCGCCTCAAAGCGCGTTGTTTTGTACTCTTTCTCCGAGAGAATCCGGTCGGCATGGTAAATGCCGATTTCCGCTCCTGCATTGATGCCGTACTGCCCTTTCCAGAACTCAATCAGCCACGTTTTGCCTTCATAGTCAAAGTAGACCGGCAGCGCGTCAAAAACCATCTGAAAGCGGGGCGCCATGTAATCGTATATCCATGCATAGCCCGCCTCCCTCTGCCATGCGTCCAGCGTGCTTGAAAAAAATCCGCACTCCTCATGGAAACAATAGCCAAACGGCTTGACAAGTTCCTCTACCTTGCAGCATTTCTGGCATTTGTCCATACACTGAATCTTGCAGACAATCTTCTTTTTCCGAAAATGGAAAAAGACACTGCAAATAAGCGCAACAAGTAACAAAATGATTAGGAAGAAATACATAAGTCATATTCCAATCTATAATTTTATTATAGCTTATGTTGGAATATGACTCTTTGTGTAAAAATATAAAGAAATTTATAACAGTTCCTTGAGCACCTTATTTACCGTACCTGGGTCAGCTTTTCCCCGCATTGCTTTCATGGTCTGTCCGACCAGAAAACCGATCGCCTTTTCCTTGCCGCCTCGGTAATCTGCCACAGACTGCGGGTTTGCACGAATGACCTCCTCGACCGCCTTTCTAAGCGCCCCCTCGTCGTTTACTGTCTTTAAGCCCTTCTCCTCCACATACTTTTCAGGATCCATGTCCTCGGCAAACATCACTTCAAACACTTCCTTTGCCACCGTGGAATTCACTGCCTTACTGTCCACCAGCCCGATTAGCTTTGCCAAATTTTCGGGCGAGAAACAGATTTCCTCTGGATCCATGCCCTTTTCTTTCAATAGCCGAAGTGTCTCCCCCATCAGCCAGTTTGACACCTTTTTCGGCTGGCCGCAGATTGCCACAGTCTCCTCGAATAAATCTGCAAGATGCTTGGAATCCGTGATGATGCCGATATCGTACTCTGGAATGTCAAACTCTGTTTTGTAGCGCGCCATTTTCTCCTCGCGAAACTCCGGCTGGCTGTCACGAATCTGGGCAATCCACTCGTCACTGATATAGATGGGCGGCAAATCCGGGTCTGGAAAATACCTGTAATCCTGCGCGTCCTCCTTCGAGCGCATCGCGTAGGAATACTCTTTTGCATCGTCCCAGCGTCTCGTCTCCTGTGTCACCTGCTGCCCCGATTCAAGCAGTTCAATCTGACGTTCACGTTCCCCTGCAATCGCATGGGTAATCGCCCGAAACGAGTTGAGATTCTTCATCTCCGTGCGCGTCCCGAACGTTTCTGCGCCGACCTCCCTGACAGAAAGGTTGACATCCGCACGCATGGAGCCTTCGTTTAATTTACAGTCCGAAGCTCCGAGATACTGCACGATCATGCGCAGCTTTTCAAGGTAGGCGATAACCTCCTCGGCACTCCGCATGTCCGGCTCTGACACAATCTCTATGAGCGGCACACCAGAACGGTTATAATCCACCAGCGAACAGTCCTCCCACTCGTCATGAATCAGCTTTCCGGCGTCCTCCTCCATATGAATCTCATGGATTCCCACAGACTTTTTTCCCTCGGAAGTCTCAATGTCCACATGCCCGTTTCTGCAAATCGGCAGATAAAGCTGGCTGATTTGATAATTCTGCGGGTTGTCTGGATAAAAATAATTTTTCCGGTCAAACTTACAGTACTGTGTAATCGTGCAGTTTGTGGCAAGCCCGACTGCCATCGCAGCATTTACCACCTGCCGATTCAGCACCGGAAGCGAACCCGGCATCCCTGTGCAGACAGGGCAGGTATGGGTATTCGGCGCCCCGCCAAACGCCGTGGAACAGCCGCAGAATATTTTCGTCTTTGTCGCAAGCTCCACATGAACTTCCAGACCAATCACAGTCTCATATTGTTTTGCCATTTTCTCACTCCTCATTTTTTATCATCTTACGAACACAATCCCCATTTTTAAGCCGCCTGTCATCACTGTTTTTCATAAGTATACGCTGCCTGTATCAGTTTCTTTTCCTGAAAACTGTCCGCAATCAGCTGTAACCCGATTGGCAGCCCTTTCGAATCCTTCCCGCATGGCAGCGAGATTGCGGGCAGTCCTGCCAGATTGACCGATATGGTATAAATGTCTCCAAGATACATTTTGAGCGGATCTGACAAGCTTTCCCCCAGCTTTGGCGCAGTGGTTGGCGCGACAGGTCCAAGAATCAAGTCATACTTTGCAAAGGCGTCATCAAAAGCGTTCTTTATCATCGCCTTTACCTTCAGGGCTTTGAGATAATAGGCATCATAGTAACCGGAGCTTAGCACAAACGAGCCGAGCATGATTCTGCGCTTCACCTCTGCACCAAAGCCTTCCGAGCGCGTCTTTTTGTACATATCATGAAGTCCCTCAAATGACGCTGCGCGATAACCGTACTTGATGCCGTCAAACCGTTCGAGATTCGAGCTTGCCTCCGCCGCCGCAATTGTATAGTAAGCTGGTATCGCATACGCGACAAGGCTCAGGTCAAACTCCTCAACAACCGCTCCCTTTGCCGCAAGCTGTTTTGCTGCCGCAAGCACCGCATCTTTTACTTCGCCGTCAAGCCCCTCCCCAAAATAATCTCTCGGAATGCCGATTTTCATTCCTTTTACATCGTCCACCAGTGCCGCTGTAAAGTCAGTATCCTTATTCTCTTCTTTTCTATTGATCGAAGTAGCATCTTTTACGTCATGGGACGCAATGACCTCCAAGACAGCCGCGCAGTCCGCCACATTTTTTGTCAGCGGTCCAATCTGATCCAGTGACGAGCCATATGCGACTAAACCATAGCGCGAAACGGTTCCGTATGTGGGCTTCAATCCCACCACACCGCAGAAAGAAGCTGGCTGTCTGATGGAGCCGCCTGTGTCAGATCCCAGCGCAAAATAGCACTCTCCCGCCGCTACTGCCGCCGCCGAGCCGCCCGAAGAACCGCCCGGAACATGGTCTGTGTTCCACGGATTTCTGGTCACGCCATATGCGGAGGTCTCTGTTGTCGAACCCATCGCAAACTCGTCCATGTTGGTCTTGCCAATCACCACTGCCCCTGCTTTTTCGAGGTTGACCACCGCCTCTGCCGAGAACGTCGGGACAAAGTTTTCCAGTATTTTTGAAGAACATGTGGTGCGCATTCCTTCTGTGCACAGATTGTCCTTCACCGCCACAGGCACGCCTGCGAGAACTCCGTTCAGCTCGCCTTTCTCAATTTTTTCCTGTACGGCTGCCGCTGCCTTCAATGCCTGTTCCCTATCCATCGTAACATAGGCATTGATGTCACTTTCCCTCTCATCAATCCTTGACAGCACAGCCGCCATGGCATCCACGGCCGTGACCGTTCCCTGCTTGATCGCCGCAGAAAGTTCTACGGCGCTATATGCTAAAATATCCATACATAATCTCCATTTTTATTCAAATGTTTTCGGCGCCATGAACATATTGTCCTTTTCGCCGGGCGCATTCTTTAACGTTTTCTCACTCTCGTCACCGTTTGTCACCACATCCTCGCGGAACACGTTCTGCACCGGTAATACATGGGACATCGGTTCAATGCCTGTCGTGTCCAGTTCCGCTAATTTGTCAATATAGTCGAGCATTCTGCCCATATCCGCCTTCGCCTGCTCCTTCTCCTCCTCCGAGAGCGCAAGTTTCGCCAGAATCCCGACATATTCGATTGTCTCGTCCGTAATCACATTTGCCATATTAATAACTATGCTCCTTTCTCCGTGTGAAACTTAGTACTTCTCCGCGAAATGCCCTTTGGCATGAGCGGCTAGAAGTACTTTTCACGCTA
>CAJUII010000097.1 GCA_910586405.1 uncultured Lachnospiraceae bacterium | reverse complement strand
AGAAGTACATGGGATGGTTTTTTGGACACGGGTTCGACTCCCGTCTACTCCATTAGATAAGCCTAGAGAATCTAGGCTTTTTATTTTTGTGTTGCATTTCATGTTGCATATCTTAGTGTGATAGCGCCATATTGGTATATTTTTCGTTCAAAAATCAAAAAAATAGGATAAAATAGATATCATAAGGAAGGAGTCCTCTCATGAAAAATTATGATGAAATCAGAAATCATTTCTATGGAACACTAGGTTTTATACAGCTGCTTGATATGCGAATCACAGAGCTTTCAGAAGGTTACTGCAAAGGCGAAATGCCTCTCAGACCTGAAATCTTAAACCCACTTGGCACCGTACACGGCGGATGCACCTTTGCCCTCGCTGATACCATAGGCGGCAGCGCAGCACTCACACATGGCAACAGCGTTGTGACTGTTGACAGCAATATCCATTATTTAGCGCCCGCATGTAACACGGAAAAACTAATTGCAGAGGCAAAGGAAATCAAATATGGCTCCACCATCGCGGTCTACGAGGTCAACGTCTATAAGACAGACGGCACGATGGTCGCCACTTCCACACAGTCCTACTTCGTCATGTCAGCCAAAGACAAAAACAGGCAGGAGAACGAATAACTGCGCTCCTGCCTCAGTATTTAAATCTTTATTTATTGTAAAGATCTCTCTTGTCAATAACGCGTACCGCCTTGCCTTCGCTTCTGGTTATCGTTTTGGGCTCTACAACTTTTACGTCTACTTTGATGCCCAGCATTGACTTTAAGCCTGCCACGATGGACCGCTCATTTGATGATGTATTAAAGGATGGATCTGCCGCCATCTGAGGTGTCTTTTCCACCTGTACTTCAATGGTGTCATTGTTCCCGATACGATCTACTAGAATCTGGTAATTTGCCTCATAGCCCTTATTTAGCAATACCGCCTCAATCTGTGACGGCCATACATTAACACCCTTCACAACCATCATGTCATCACTACGTCCCATAGGTTTGTGCATACGGATATGCGTGCGCCCACAGGAACATTTCTTCCGCGTCAGATAGCATAGGTCTCTCGTGCGGTATCTCAGGAGCGGAAATGCTTTTTTGGTAATACAGGTAAATACCAACTCTCCAATCTCACCTTCTGGAAGCACCTCACCCGTATCAGGATTGATGATCTCAGGGATAAAATGATCTTCCTGTATATGCATTCCCTGCTGCTCCTCACACTCAAAGGAAACGCCAGGACCTGAGATTTCTGTAAGTCCATAAATATCATACGCTTTGATGCCCAGCGAATTTTCGATATTTTTGCGCATCTCCTCTGTCCATGGCTCTGCGCCAAAGATCCCCGCCTTTAAATGAAGCTTGTCCCGAAGCCCTCTCGCGTTAATCTCCTCTCCGAGATTTGCGGCATAAGACGGCGTACAGCAAAGAATTGTAGAACCTAAATCGACCATAAATTGTAGTTGACGCTCTGTGTTTCCCGAAGACATCGGCAATGTCAGACAGCCAACCTTGTGCGAACCGCCATTCAGTCCTGGACCGCCTGTAAAAAGTCCATATCCATAGCAGACGTGGCACACATCCTCCTTTGTGCCGCCTGCTGCCACGATCGCCCTTGCACAGCACTCCTCCCAGACTTCTATATCCTCCTGTGTATAAAAAGCAACGACACGGCGTCCCGTCGTACCGCTTGTGGATTGGATTCGCACACAGTCTGATAAAGGAACCGCCAACAGTCCGTAAGGATACTGGTCGCGCAGATCATCCTTATTGATAAAAGGAAGCTTATGTAAATCTGCTATACTTTGAACATCCTCTGGCTTTACACCCGCCGCATCCATTTTGTCGCGATAAAATTTAACATTGTCATATACATACTTGACCTGTTTTGCCAAGCGCTCGCTTTGCAGCGCCTGAATCTGCTCCACCGGCATAGTCTCAATTTCCGGTTGATAATAATTTGCCATATCTATTTCTCCTTCGCTTTAATTAGTTAAAGTGGTACATTTGTAAAGTGCACCATACTTTTTGTTAATTGTTAACATTTTTCTCTTTCTTTCTATCAATATTATGCGATCTTTTCTCATCGTTAATTTTTCAGCACAAATGTCATTTGCAAAAAGTTCTTTTATGAGGTAGAATAGTCAGTATAAAAATACGAGGAGGTTCAAACATGAAATCAAAGGTTTACTTTTGCAAGACAATCGTACCAGAAAAAGTTGTAGAACTATTCCAAATGACAGGCAAAACACTCGAGGGCAAGACGGCAATCAAGATTCACTCCGGTGAAGTCGGAAATCAAAATTTCTTAAAGCCTGACTTTTGGAAGCCTATTATTGAGCACGTAGGCGGCACAGTTGTAGAGTGCAACACCGCTTATGAGGGAAGCCGTGACACCACTGCAAAACATATGAAAACCCTGCGTGAACATGGGTGGAGCAAATACTTTGACGTAGAACTGATGGATGCCGAAGGTCCAGACCTTGAGCTTGCTATTCCCAACGGAAAGAAGATCAAAAAGAACTTCGTTGGAAAAACATTGACCAACTACGATTCGCTGTTGGTACTCTCTCATTTTAAAGGGCATCCCATGGGTGGCTACGGCGGAGCCATCAAACAGCTCTCCATCGGTCTTGCCTCCTCGCTGGGCAAAGCGTATATCCACGGCGTAGGCGATACGAACAATTTTTGGGGTTCTGACCATGATTCCTTCCTGGAGTCTATGGCAGATGCCGCGTCTAGTGTGATCGACTATTTTAAAGAAAATATCGTCTACATCAATGTCATGAAAAACATGTCCGTAGACTGTGACTGCTGTGCAGTGGCAGAAGACCCTTGTATGGCTGATATCGGCATACTGGCATCGCTTGACCCCATAGCCATCGACCAGGCATGTCTGGATCTTGTCTACGCATCTGACGACCCTGGCAGAGATCACTTACTCCAGCGCATTGAGTCCAAAAATGGAGTCCACACGATCGAAGCTGCCGCTGACCTTGGTTATGGCTCACGCGAATATGAGCTTATCCATGTGGATTAATATTGTAACTGAACCTGTAAAGAGCACTCGTTTGTGGGTGCTCTTTATTCTTTACTGAATAAACATCGCATCCCCAAACGAAAAAAATCTATACCTCTCACGCACTGCCTCCTGATATGCATGAAGCACGTGCTCACGTCCGGCAAGCGCTGAGACGAGCATAATCAGCGTGGACTCCGGCAGATGAAAATTTGTGATCAGGTTATCAAGCACCTTGAACTGATAACCGGGATAAATGAAGATCTCTGTATCTGCACTTCCAGCTAAAACTCTGCCCTCATCACTGGCAGCACTCTCTATGGTACGGCAGCTGGTCGTCCCCACACAGATCACCCTGCCGCCTGCCTGTTTCGTACTGTTGATCGTATCTGCTGCCTCCTGTGTCACTTGATAAAATTCTGAGTGCATATGGTGATTTAGCAGATTCTCCTCCTTGACTGGGCGGAACGTACCAAGTCCGACATGCAGTGTCACATATGCTATTTTGACTCCTTTTTCCTGAACCCTTTTTAACAACTCCTCCGTAAAGTGTAATCCAGCCGTCGGTGCTGCGGCTGAGCCATCGTATTTCGCATAGACTGTCTGATAACGGCTTTTGTCCGTAAGCTTATGTGTGATATACGGCGGCAGCGGCATCTCTCCAAGCCTGTCAAGCACCTCCTCAAAGATTCCTTCATAGTGAAATTGTATCAGACGGTTGCCCTCATCGACCACATCAATGACTGTTCCGGTGAGCAGACCACTACCAAAATTGATAACCGTCCCCTTCTTGGCCTTTTTTCCTGGCTTTACGAGCGTCTCCCATATATCATTCTCTCGGCGTTTGAGCAGGAGCGCCTCGATGGCTGCCCCTGTCTGCGCCTTCGTTCCCATGAGTCTTGCTGGAATAACCTTTGTGTTATTGAGCACGAGACAGTCCCCCTCATGCAGATACGTCACGATATCTGTAAAAACTCGATGCGCTATTGTTCCTGTCTCTTTGTCCAGCACCAACAGTCTCGAGCTTGACCTGTCTGCCAACGGGTCCTGTGCGATCAATTCTGGCGGCAGGTCGAAATAAAAGTCTTTTTTTAACAATTCCTTTTGCATATTTACGCCCTAAGCTCGATGCCAAGCCCTTCCAATCCATTCAAGATTTTCTTCATCGCACCTGATACATCGCTCTCCTCGAGTGTCCTGTCCTTCGCCCGAAATGTAATCGAATACGCTACAGACTTGAAACCGAACTTAATCTGGCTTCCCTCATAGATATCAAACAACTGATACTCCTCAAGGATTTTTCCGCCGCGCTGCTCAATAACCTTCTCAAGATCTCCCACCAAGATATTTTTCGGCACAACCATACTGATATCACGCGACACGGCAGGATACTTCGCAATTCCTTCATACTTTCTGTCAAAAGAAGCATATGGTAGGATTTCTGGCATATCCAGCACTGCCACATACACCTTTGTATCAATGTCATAGTTGTCTGTAACCTCCGGGTGCACCTCACCCAGATAGCCTATTACTGTCTCTTTGTAGAGAATCAGTGCCTGACGCCCCGGATGCAAAAAGGTCTTACCTGCATTTGGATCATAAGTAATCTTCTTTGTCATGCCGACACTCTCCAGAAATTCCTCCACAACGCCTTTCATCGTAAAGAAATCGCCTTCACCGTACATACCGAGTGTGAACTGCATCCGCTCGTCTGGGTAATCCGTCACTGGAATACTTTTCGGAATATAAATATTCCCAAGCTCATAGAGACGCACATTCTTATTTCTGCGGTTATAGTTTGACGCCAGAGAAGTCAGGATTCCATTTAGAGAGATGGTTCTCATAATCGAAAAATCCTCTCCCAAAGGATTGGCGATCGTCACAGTCTGACGCAGCGGACTGTCCGAAGGAATCAGAAGCTTGTCAAACACCTTCGGGCTCTCGAAAGAATAACACATTCCCTGTGAAAATCCACAGTACTCAGCAATATCCCTCGCCTTCTCCTCAACTCTTAATTTGAATGGCAGCTTGCCTGTTGTCGCCTCGCCGGTCGGAAGTGTTGTCGGAATCTTATCATATCCGTAAAATCTGGCAACTTCCTCAGCTATATCTGCAAAGCACTCAATATCCTGCCGGAATGACGGCGCTGTGATCATGTTTGTAGTCTCATCGTATGCAAGCTCTAGTCTGCCAAAGATCTCCAGCATTTCCTCCGTTGAAATCTCTGTACCGAGAAATTTGTTGATTCGCTCTGGCTCAAACCGAATTTGCTTTAACGCTGCAAAAGGCTCCTTCACATCCACAATACCGCCGACAACCTCGCCACATCCAAGTTCTTCAATCAATTGACATGCCCTGTTGATCGCCGCCTCTGCGTTTCTTGGGTCTAGTCCCTTCTCAAATATACCTGATGCATCTGTTCGCAGTCCTACTCTCTTGGAAGACTTTCTGATATTGGCACCATTAAACGTAGCTGCCTCGAATAACACAGTCTGTACCTCGTCAGTTATCTTTGAGTTTTCACCGCCCATAATCCCCGCAAGGCCGATTTCCTTCTCTGCGTCACAGATCATCAGCATCTCCGAATCGAGCTTTCTCACCTGCCCGTCAAGTGTCTGGAACACATCGCCGTTCTTTGCGCGCCGCACGATAATCTTGTTTCCTGCCACATTGTTCAAATCATAGGCATGCATCGGCTGTCCGTACTCCATCATGACATAGTTTGTGATATCAACAAGGTTATTGATCGGCCGAATCCCGCAGGCAGCAAGCCTACGCTGCATCCACTCTGGCGATGGCGCAATCTTGATATTTTTGCACACTCTTGCACAAAACCGTGTGCAGAGATCGCTGTCTTTTATTTCTACAGAGATCAACTGATTGACATCCTCGTCATTTCCTTTCACCTCCACAACGGGCGGCACAAACGGCTTTCTGAACGTAGCTGCCGCCTCCCGTGCAATTCCTAAGATACTGTAACAATCCACACGGTTAGATGTCACTTCGTATTCTACCACGGTGTCATGCAGTCCGAGTGCCTCAATGGCATCCTCCCCAGGTGTCACTGGTTTCTGAAATACATACACACCATCCTCCGGTGCCTCCGGGTACATCTCTCGGGTAGAGCCAAGTTCCTCAATCGCACACATCATTCCTGCTGATTCGACGCCGCGCAGTTTACCCGCCTTGATCTTAATACCGTTTTCCGGGAGCGGACCACCATCATGTCCTCCTGCTACCCTGCCGCCGTCAAGTACAGTGGGAACAAAATCTCCTTCCTTGAGATTCTGCGCACCTGTCACAATCTGTACTGTCTCTGACCCTACATTAACTTGACAGATGATGAGCTTATCTGCATCCGGGTGACGCTCTATTTTCTCAATATGTCCCACTACAATCTTCTCAAGATTTTTGTCAAGCCGCTCAAAACCTTCTACCTTTGTCCCTGAGAGCGTCATCGCATCACAGTATTCCTTATCCTCGCAGGAAAGCTCAGGTACGTATGCCTTAATCCACGATAATGGTGTGTTCATTTTATCCTCCAATCTATGACATGTGTGTCATTTCCCATTCATTTTCTTTATATTATCACTGCTTAGAACTGTTTTAAGAATCTGATGTCATTTTCATATAGCAGCCGCATATCATCAATCTCATACTTTAGAAGCGCAATTCTCTCAAGCCCCACACCAAACGCAAAACCTGTATATTCCTCCGGGTCAATATTGCACATTTTCAACACCTTGGGATGAACCATACCGCAGCCTAAAATCTCTATCCAGCCCTCTCCCTTGCAGAACCGACAGCCGCTTCCGCCACACTTGAAGCACGACACATCCATCTCGGCAGACGGCTCTGTGAACGGGAAGTGATGTGGTCTGAACTTCACCTTGGTCTCCTCGCCGAACAGCTCCTTTGCAAACTCTGCAAGCGTCCCTTTCAAATCTGCAAAGGTGATATTCTTATCAATCACAAGCCCCTCAATCTGGTGGAAGGATGGAGAGTGTGTCGCATCCACTTCATCTGCCCGGAATACACGCCCCGGCGCAATCATTCGTATCGGAAGCTTCCCTCTCTCCATCTCATGCACCTGCACGCCAGAAGTCTGTGTCCTGAGAAGAATGTCACTGTTGATGTAAAAGGTATCCTGCTCATCCTTTGCCGGATGATCTGCCGGAATATTGAGCGCCTCGAAATTATAGTAGTCCTTCTCTACCTCGGGGCCTTCCACTACCTCGTATCCCATTCCGATAAAGATGCGCTCTACCTCCTCGAGCGCAATCGTGTTGGGATGACGGTGTCCCACACGGTTTTTCTGTGCAGGCAATGTCACGTCAATCACTTCCGCCTTCATCCGCGCCTCGCGAAGCTTTTTCTCCATATTGGACTTTGCCTCGTCGAGCACCCGCTCAATCTCAGCTCTCGCTTCATTCACAAGCTGCCCTACCTTGGGTCTGTCCTCCGGTGCTACGTCCTTCATCCCCTTCAGCACTGCTGTGAGCTCTCCCTTCTTGCCCAGGAAACTGACACGAACGTCATTTAATTTATCCAGTGCCTCACTCTCATTGATCTGGCGGATTGCCTCAGCCTTGATCTGCTCCAATCTCTCTTTCATCATCGTTCTCCTTTACTTTCAATTTGTAAATCAATAATACAAAAAATCCCCTGTAGAAAAACTCTACAAGGGACGAATAAACCGCGGTACCACCCAAATTCCTATATCAAACAAGCTCTTCACCTGCCTGCTGTGTCCAACAAAAACTGCTGTACACATACTATAGGCACTCAACAGACGTAACGGTGTCACTCCGTCTTTTTCTACCATTTTGTATAAATTAAACTGAAACAAAACTTCAAAAAAGCTGCTCCGGTGGGAAATTCGAAATCATACTTGAACTGGGGAGGCTTTCAGCCGGTGACCTCCGATCTCTGACAGAAACTATGACTCTACATAACACCTTCATTGCATTTTCTTATATTATTAAAAATATCTAAAATCTATCATAGGTTATCATGGAATAATTGTCAAGCAAATTTTTTATTTTTGTCTGCTGTATAAAATCTCCATCTTGCCGTAATCCGTTGTAATCTCAAGAATAACACTGTTGATAATATTGTAATCTGTCTCATTATACTCATGTACATACAAATCACTTTTGAACTGAACACCGCTAGTACCGTTCTCATCAATCGCACCCATAGCATAAGTCGTGATAATATTTCCAATTTCCATCAGCGCTGATCTCTCAAGCTCATCCAGAAAATCTAAATGCGGCAGAGACATGCCACTGATTTTATTATACAGGACGCCAGCAAGCTCATTGGACATTCCATATAAAAACAAATGCTTATTGACGCTTTCTGCAATTGTCCTGACAATGACTGCGCCCTCCACATTCCCTTTATAAATACAGCTCTTTACATTCTTGATTGGAATGTCATACATCTCTGTGAGAAGCTTATGCGCCACATTCTCAATAAAACTTTCTGTGTTCGCAAAGGATTCTATATTCTGTAGCGGCAGATTCTTCACAATCTTCCGGTCACAGACACAGACATGATTGACCAGCCATGCGAGCATCGTACCGATAAAGCTCTTTAACGACTTTGCAGAGAAGTCCCTGTTCAGCAGTTCCTTATACGCCTGAACTGTATTCTTGAATTCTGTATGGATCTTGATATGCTGTGCATAGCTTACATACTTTTTCTCTCGCTGGAGTGCCTCCTCCGTGTTAAAATGAAAAACCGTATAGTCTACCAGAAAATCAATAATCTCCATGCATTTCTGCTGGTTACTGTTCTTGTCACCGCTCTTGGCAATCTCAAGCAGTTGTTCAATCTTATCAAACAACTGGCGGTGCTGCTCATCAATTTTGTCAATACCTACCCTGTACTCATCTTTCCATAAAGCTGCCATAACACTATCCCCTTTTTGTGTATCTGTACTTTTGTAATTTACTTTAGCATTATAGCATTCTCTGGAAAATTTATCAAGTTCCTAATCCAAGGCTTTTTCCAAACATCTTTTCAAATACAAAATCCGCCGCAAAAACAAGTAAAAGTATACCGCTGTTTTCTTCATATTAAAATTTTATAAAATCTGTGAGATATAATCATCTACATACCCGTCCACAAGCCACTTGTTGACCAGCGCGCCACAGAAAAAAATATACATGCAAAAATACAGCCAGATCATCACAATCACAATACTTGTAAGGCTCCCGTACATGGAAAATCCACCAAAATAATCAATATAGACAGAGAACCCAAAGGAGTAAAGCGTCCAGAATACAGAAGTCACTACCGCTCCCGGATAATGCTCCCGCCATGGCATATGGTTGTTTGGCAGCAGACTGTACATTGTACAAAAAACTACAGAGATCATTCCCGCCACAAACACATGACGCAGCCAGCCAAAAAGATTCCACAATTGCGCCGCCGGACCTTTGTCGGGAATCAGCCAATCCGCAAGTGTGTTCCCAAAGACCAGCACACCAGCAGAAAGCAGTATGGCAAGCAGCAGAAAAATCGTATAAAACGATGCTTTCAGCCGCAGGCGAAGATATCCCCTTGTCTCCCCCACCTCATAGATATGATTCAATCCCCGAATCAGCGCCAATACACCCTTTGACGCCGACCATAGCACCACAAGCGCAGAAACTGACAGCAGTGTCAGATTATTGCCGTGGTAGCTGTCTACTATGCCAAGCAGAAAGCTGTATATTTTTTCTGGGATTACCGCCTGTGAGATGCTGACCATATTCTTTTTGCTCATGACATCATGCGGCAGCATTCCGCTGACGATGAGTACCATCGGTATCACAGACAGGAACAAAAAGAACGCAGCACCAGAAGCGTAGGTTCCCACCTCCGCCTCCTGAAAGGTTCTGCGTATCTGCTTCTGTAAGCCGTATAATTTCGTGTAGATAGACATTCCGGCCAGCTCCTTCTCGCCACATCACGCGCAAGGCACCCACGCTTGTGTGCATCAATCGGCTGTCTCATACAACGAACTGACAGCCTTAATCTCTCCATTATAATAATATGCCAATATCTCTGCTGCGGTTAATCCTCTTTCCGCAAGTCCCTTTGCGCCGTTCTGGGACATGCCACAGCCATGCCCATACCCCGCGCCATGTATGATAATCTGCTCTAAAGTATCCCCCTTTTCTCCATTCTTATCATAGTTTTTTTCTATGTAAAAATATGCACTTGGAAGTATCTCTCCCATCGTGTAGCTGCTTCCATCCTTCCTCGTGACTGCGTCCTGTGCACAGCCAAGCGCCTGTCGAATCACATGCTGGGTCATCACGCTCACCCTGAAATGCTCCGTCTCAATCATGATTCCTGCTACCATGCCGCTTTTCCTTCGGTTTAAAATCCTGATATCCTGTATGCCCTTTTCATTGATCAATTGATCAGATGACAAGTATTTGGAGCGGATTCGCACTTTCTGTGGCTGTGTCTGAGACAGCGAATAAAGCTTCTCTAATAATTTTTTAGCCAAGTCCTTCTCCAAACTTCGGTCGTACACCCAGCGGTACCATGGCTCATGATATTCCACATCTGCTTCATTTCCATTGTCTATATACTGGCGGTATGCCTGTTCTCCCTCCTCACTGTTCTCTGCGTATAGCTCCTCTCCCGATTCGATCAGATACGCATCTGCCGCTGACACGGTATCATTCCACACGCCGGCTCCGCCATTATAACCGCTGGAAGTAGAATAGTAAAAACTCTCGACCAAATTCCCGTCATAAGTCAGCACTTGATCTTTTGTCTCATCTACGGCACGGACAGCACTTGGTGTCTCCTCACAGTTCATATAGACCTGAAAAGCTGTACTATCATCCATATGTGCCTCCCATTTCGGATAGGCATAACTCATTTTATGAAAATAAGTGTACGTCCTCGCACTGACTGCCTGTGCCTTTAGCGCCTCCTGAGGATATGTGGATGGCATCTCACTTGGAACCACGCTGTAAAGATATTGCTCCACAGGAAGTTCATTAACCACGACAATCCCCTCCGGCGCAGCATAGCATTCCAGTCTTCCCCTATACTGTGCCGAACTATTTCTGCCGATATTTTTGATTTGCAGTCTGCCGCCGTTTTTTCCTGTGATACAGATTTGTCCTTCGCCCTCAAATGCCATCCGGTTTAAGAGATATTCTGAATTTGCTGGATATTCTAAAAGTTTACCATTTTGGTCAATCAGCATTCCCTCATCACATATAATACACACTTCAGTATGATAAATACTCCGATATCCCTCATTCATGATTAGAACCCGGACCTTATCGTCAAGCTGTATTTTCTCTTGATTGGTTTCATTTTCGTTCGTCTCCTCTTCCTTTTTTTCAGGATAGTCCTTCTCCTCTTTCTCCGCTGTTTCCTCCTCGAAATCGGATAAATATATACTACATCGATACATGCCGACAACGATCAGAACCCACACAAGTACAATGAACAGCTTCTTGGAAAATCCTTTTAGATAGAGTATTTTTCATTCCTCCTCATTTTTTACCTTTTATGCTTAGCAGACAAACAGATAGAACTGAAAAAACGCACCACAAAAGCAGCCCGTTAAGGCTGCTTTGCTTCATTTGTGTATCCCCGAAACGCCGGCTCCTGTATTTAGGTTCAAAATGACAAGAGTTATCGTACATTTCAGATTAACTATAGTATACCCTATCATTCTAAAAATATCAACCACTATTCTTATTGCATCTTTACTAATTTTTTACAATAAAATTTTGTTATTTTGTAGATAAAATTGCACACTTTATGATCAAATTTTAACTACTTAAGGCATAAAATTTATATGCTCCCTTGCCTGCTTTTTTTACATCATAGAGGACCTTATCCGCCTCCTTAACCATTTTCTCAAGCTCCTCCTCCGACGTCAGCGCCTTCCTGCTGCTGATCCCGATGGAGCATGAGATCTGGTGCTCCTTGGGAATATCAATTCTTTTCCCAAGCTTTCTGCGCACAGCTGCCGAAAAACCGTCCTGCTGCTCGACC
>CAJUII010000096.1 GCA_910586405.1 uncultured Lachnospiraceae bacterium | reverse complement strand
TCATCATAGATACCCCAACCTTCTTCTTTATACTGCCTCAATAATTTGTCATACTCTGCCCAAAGTTGTGGACGCATTGAAGAAACAGTCGCTTTCACCAATGGATGCGGCCGCCACAAGAGCGCCACATCATCCTGATTTTCCTTGAATATGCGAAACACATACGCCATCTTTTCGAGCATCTTTTCATTATGTGCCAGCAGCCCGGCAACGCTTGTGTTGTAGAAGATAATTTTCTTCCAAGTGCCATCTGGCTTTTCGATAATTTTTAGCCATTCCTCCGGCACTTTGATGTCCTCTCTCCTCGTATCCGCCACCTTGTCAAACTTCGGTGAACCAAGTCCGAGAATCTTGTTCTCGAGATATTTTCTGGCTTTCTCGCTGTGGTCATTGGCTGCATCCATGAGTACCTTGATGTAAACTTGACGCATGTTCTCTGATTGCACGACGACTTTGTCTGCATTGTATATTGCCGGTACGGTGCAGAAGTGTTTCATGCCTTCTATGCTCTCATCTTCATCCGGCTTAATATCGCCTAGAACAAAATATGGAATATAAATGAGCTTGTCTGTAAACTTTTTTAAGTTGTCTGAATAAAAAAATGGATGTACGCTTGTGACAAGATTTAAATTATCATAAGGATTATGTATATAAATCATATCCGGCTTACGCTTCTCAAAATCGTATTCGTCATATCGTGTGATTGGAACGTAATCAGGGTATTGATCTGCCTCATAATGCATCTCCCGAAAGCTTCCGTTTGGATTCTTATCATAATATGGTATCGGAATAACATAAGCGTCACAATTTTCATCTTCATCTGCCGCTTTCCATACGCTCTCTAAGCTATCCCACATACTTGCCTTGTACGGTAGAAACACTGCTTCCTTTCTGATCGTAATATCATTTTTAGCACTGTTTTCGACTTTGAGGAGCTGCTTTTTTAGAACTTTAATGATTTTATTTTCGTTGTAATGATTGCCTTCTACTTCTTCATGAATGTGAAAAAGAGCTTCGCAATATTCTTCTATATATGCTACTGTGATATGTCCTTGGCATTCGAGCCTCTCAATATTCTCTCCGAGAGATACAGCAAATTCCTGACATTCGGCAATCATATTCTGTGCCAATGTCTGTTTTTGCTGATTTAACGCTTCTTTGATTTCTTCATGAGCTTGGTGCAAACTCTTGATCAGCTCTAACACTTCCTGCTTTTGTGCACTTCTCACTTGAGACTCCTCCAATCACATTTTTATCATAAGGATTATGTATATAACTATTACCTTAAATTTTCCTTCATCTACAAAATAATCACAGACTATTATTATATTATTTTATATCGACATAAGTCTACCACGTTTTAACCCACTTGACAATTCTTTTTTTATTTTCTTGTCAAATTAACAGTGAGATTTGATCAATTTTGGGGCATTGACAATTCGAAAAATCTTAAAATTCTCACTAATATACTGACCCATAATAAAGTGTGATCAACGTCCGTTTTCGAGGCAGAGAAAGGATGTATAGCGGTGGCTACAGTGACTGACGACAACGAAGTAAATGGCGAAATAGTCAGTGTTTATTCCCATAAATTACAAGTTAAAGTCGGAAAAAGGAACTGTCCAGAAAATATTACCATTTACTACATATTCTGCAAACAGCAATTTCTGGCAGTCCCTTTTATCTATCAGATTTCCACAATCCAGCCTTCAGGCGCTTCGATACGTCCCATCTGGATGCCGGTCAATGTGTCATACAGCTTTTGGGTCACAGGTCCCATCTGGTCCATGCCTGACGGCAGACAGATCTCCTCACCTTTGTTGACAATCTTTCCTACCGGAGAGATTACAGCTGCTGTGCCGCACAAACCGCACTCTGCAAAATCTTTCACCTCATCAAAGAGCACTTCGCGCTCCTCCACCTCCAGACCGAGATACTCCTTCGCCACGATCATCAGTGAACGGCGGGTGATGGATGGAAGAATGCTGCTGGATTTCGGTGTGACTACTTTGTTGTCCTTTGTCACAAACAGGAAGTTTGCACCGCCTGTCTCCTCCACTTTGGTGCGCGTTGCGGGATCAAGGTACATATTTTCATCAAAACCTTCTTTGTGCGCAGTGACGATCGCATGGAGACTCATCGCATAGTTCAAACCTGCCTTAATGTGCCCTGTTCCATTTGGTGCTGCCCTGTCAAATTCGCT
The DNA here is from genome assembly GCA_910586405.1 of uncultured Lachnospiraceae bacterium. Taxonomy (GTDB): domain Bacteria; phylum Bacillota; class Clostridia; order Lachnospirales; family Lachnospiraceae; genus COE1. The sequence continues at coordinate 9,972 of CAJUII010000096.1, read as the reverse complement.
GACTTTAATTGTGAGTGGCTTCGCGCCACCCTTAAAATAAGGTCCTACAGGTGTCGTAAAGATTCGAAACTGGTACTCGTCAGCCGGCTTCACGCCAATGACAGGATTCATACCAAACATATAGGGTCTGATATAGAGTGTTGCACCGGAGCCGTACGGCGGCACATATGCCTCATTTGCACGAACTACCTGCTTCACAGCCTCCACAAAACGCCCTTCTGGAAGCGTTGGCATCTCAAGGCGCACGCAGCTGTCATGCATACGCTGCTCGTTCAGGTCCGGCCGAAACACAACAGTCTTGCCATCCTGTGTTGTGTATGCTTTTAACCCTTCGAAACAGGTCTGTGCATATTGCAGAACTCCGGCGCACTCATTGAGCACGATTGTGGCATCCTCTGTAAGTACACCATCATCCCATGCACCGTTCTTATAATTCGTAACATACCTCTTTTCGGTCTGTCTGTAGCCGAAGCCAAGGCTGGACCAATCCAAATCTTTCTTCTCCATTTTCACCTTTTCCTCCTCTAGTCTGTTATTGTAAACGCACAAAATCCCTGCATTTACCTGCACTGTTTAATGTGCATTGCACAGACAAACGACAAATACTTTTATCGCTTGCCATACCCTGCCACAAACTCTCAGCGGCAGTCTGGCGTTCCTGAATACCTGTCCAGGACACTCCTTAATTTCTTATTATTATACGTCAGCACGCAAAAGTCAACATTTCAGACTATTTTTTCTCTCATATTTCTGAAAATAATATTCAATATCAAAATAAGTCTGCTCCTCGCTTTCTGCGGTGCACTCCCAGTCTGCCATCACGTCGAGCCGCGGGCAGTACGCATCCGCCTGATAGGTATAATCAATCTTTGTGATATGTGCTGTGTCACAATACGGGAGAAGCTGTTCGTACACGCTCGCGCCCCCTGCCACAAAAATGTCCGTCCGATCATATTTTCGGAGCTCTTCCAGAAGTTCGTCAATGCTATGCACTACTTGGGCACCTTTGACGCTATATTTCTCATCTCTCGAGAGAATGATATTGACGCGGTTTTTCAGCGGCTGCTTCTGCGGAAAGGTTTCAAATGTCTTTCTGCCCACAACGATGACTTTTCCCTCCGTCATCTCTCTAAACATCTGTTGATCTCTTGGAATGCGCACCAGCAGACTGTTCTGTAAACCGATTGCCCAATTGTTGTCCACAGCCGCTATCAGATTCATGTCAATTTCTTCTCCTTTCTTCTCATCTCATTCGTATTTATCTGCCAAAGAGTTAATCTGATCTGCAAATCTCGCCAGCTCCTTATTGGGTCTGCCTTCATTCTTGTAAATAACTGCGATCAGTCTCTGTCCAGCAGCCAGAAGTCTAGCAAATACATCTGATACACTGCGCAGACGTTTCTTGACAGCTACTGGTGATGCCTCAAACTCAACAGTGCCTGTGAGCAGATCGATCCTTGTGCCGGAATAAGGGGCATAGGCATCATGTCCATGCTCTGAGCACAGGCACTCCGCAAACAGGGTGCACGCCATATCTTCGCCGTGCACGATAAAAACCTTATCAGGCTTGGTTTCAAAAGCATTGACCCACTCAATCAGCCCGCCCTTGTCCGCGTGGCCGCTGAGTCCCGGAAGCTGCGTGATCTTTGCCCGGACCTCAACTGGTTCGCCAAACAGCTTCACCTCGTCCGCGCCTTCTATTAAGATGCGTCCCAGCGTACCCGCTGCCTGATAGCCTACGAACAATATCGTACATTCCGGTCTCCACAGATTATGCTTCAAGTGATGGCGGATACGCCCTGCCTCACACATGCCGCTCGCAGAGATAATGACCTTCGGCGTCATGTCAAAGTTGATCTCCTTAGACTCCTCACTTGTAATGGCAAGCTTTAATCCGGGAAAATTCAACGGATTAATGCCCTTGTTTACCAGCTCCATAGCCTCCTCGTCAAAGCAGGTGTAGATATTTTTCTGAAAGACGCCTGTCGCCTCCACAGCGAGCGGACTGTCCACATATACCTCGAAGCGCGGGAAGTTTGGTATCATGTTATCCGCCTTGATCTTTCTTAGAAAATACAGAATTTCCTGGGTCCTGCCCACCGCAAATGACGGGATGACAACATTGCCGCCCTTCGCAAAAGTGTTGTTGATCACTTCAGCCAAGTCCGATACATACCCCTCTTTTTGTCTGGCATGATACCGGTCTCCGTAGGTGGCTTCCATGACAACATAATCAGCCTCTTTGGTGTAGATGGGGTCCTTGATCAACGGCTGATTCTTGTTGCCGATATCGCCTGAGAACACGATCTTTTTGGTCACGCCATCCTCTGTCAGCCAAACCTCGATACTGGCAGAGCCAAGCAGGTGTCCGACATCGGTAAACCGTATCCTGATCCCGTCGCTAATCTCCACATCCTGATTATACGCACATGGCACAATATTTCTGATCACACCGTCCGCATCCTCCATGGTATATGCTGGCTCGACCGGCTCTAATCCAGAATGCCGTTTTGCCTTTCTGTTTTTCCACTCTGCCTCCTGCATCTGGATATGCGCACAGTCGCGCAGCATGATGGAACACAAACCGGCGGAAGCCTCCGTCGTAAAAACCTGTCCGCGAAAGCCCCGCGCATACAATAATGGCAGATTTCCCGAATGGTCCACATGCGCATGTGTCAGAAACACATAGTCAATCTGCGCCTCGTCCACGGGCATCTCACAGCACTCAAAGGGATTAGAGCCCTGCTGCATCCCGCAGTCCACGAGCATATTCTTGCCGCATGCCTGCATGAAATGACAACTTCCCGTCACCTGATGATCTGCTCCCACAAAGGTAAGTTTCATACAAATTCCTCCTTTATTCTTAATTTTAATTCTTTATCCCGCACAAAGGTCTATCAATTCTCCTCCAAATGATTCTTTCTTATTATTTTACCATACTCCTATCATTTTGACCAACTTATTTAAAAAATTTCATTTTATTTTTTCTCTGATATGATATGATACATATAGACACGCTCGCACAGTGCCGGGTGCAGCATTCCCACACAGCACCACTACAAACTAATACAGGACAAGACCGGCGCAGAAAAGAGGTAAGGATGAAATTCAGTAACGGCTGCTGGCTTCAGCAGGAAGGCTGTGAATGCTTTGCACCACAGCAGGCATATTTTACAAAAGTAGAGACCGATAAAGTGACCATATGCGCACCGACAATACACATCAATCACAGGGGAGACACGCTCGGCGGCATCAACCTGACGCTGATCATCACTGCCCCCATGGATGAAATTATCCGCGTAGAAACCTATCATCATCTCGGCGCGGTGAGCGCCTATCCGACCTTTGATATCAATGTTGACGCCAAACCGCTCAACGTGGAGGAGAATGCGGAATGCATCATCATTCACAGCGGCTCTCTCGCTCTCGAGATCGGCAAAAACCACTGGTATATGCGCTATACCAGAAACGGAAAATGTATCACAGAATCAAAGGAAAAAGATCTTGCACTCATCAAAACGGACTGGCGCGGACTTGCCTATGACAGAGGCGACAATCATGACACCTATATGCGCCAGCAGCTTGGCATCAGCGTAGATGAGAAACTATACGGTCTCGGCGAGCGCTTCACCCCATTTGTCAGAAACGGCCAGAGCATCAAAATCTGGAACGCTGACGGAGGGACAAGCACCGAACAGTGCTATAAAAATATTCCTTTTTATATCTCCAATAAAGGCTATGGCGTCTTTGTCAACCACCCGGAGAATGTCGAGTTTGAAATTGGCACGGAGATGGTCACAAAAGCAGAATTTTCCGTGGAGGGAACGTATCTTGACTACTTCCTGATCAACGGACCTGAAATGAAAGATGTGCTGCGGCGCTATACAGATCTCACTGGCAAACCGGGACTGCCCGCGCCGTGGACCTTCGGATTGTGGTTGTCTACCTCCTTTACGACAAACTACGATGAAGAGACGGTCATGAGCTTTGTCGATGGTATGTTAGAGCGGGGGATTCCTCTTAGGACTTTCCATTTTGACTGCTTTTGGATGAAAGAATTTCACTGGAGTGACTTCCTGTGGGACAGCCGCGTTTTCCCCGACCCTGCGGGTATGTTACAGCGCATAAAGGACAAGGGGCTAAACATTTGTGTATGGATAAACTCTTACATTGGACAAGAGTCTGTCCTTTTCAGAGAAGGTATGGAAAAAGGCTATTTTATCAAGCGTCCAAATGGCCAGGTCTGGCAGTGGGATATGTGGCAGCCGGGAATGGCAATCGTAGACTTTACAAATCCCGGTGCATGGAAATGGTTTCAGGACAAACTCGAGGTGCTTCTTGACATGGGCGTAGACTGCTTTAAGACAGACTTTGGCGAGAGAATCCCTACCGACGTCGTATACTATGACCGATCTGACCCAAAAAAGATGCACAACTACTACACGTATCTCTATAACAAATGTGTGTACGAGCTTCTGGAGCGAAAGCTCGGAAAGGGACAGGCAGTGCTCTTTGCCCGCTCTGCCACCGTCGGCGGCCAGAAATTCCCTGTCCACTGGGGCGGCGACTGCTGGTCGGACTATGAGTCCATGGAGGAGAGTCTGCGCGGCGGTCTGTCACTATGCATGTCCGGCTTTGGCTTCTGGGCGCATGACATTGGCGGCTTTGAGCATACCTCCACAGCAGATGTCTACAAGCGCTGGGTGGCATTTGGTCTGCTCTCCTCTCACAGCAGGCTTCACGGAAGCCAGTCTTACCGCGTGCCTTGGGTCTATGATGAGGAGGCGGTTGACGTGGTCCGCTTCTTTACCTGCCTGAAAGCCAAGCTGATGCCTTATCTCTACAAGACTGCCATCGCGGCTGCCACAGAAGGCATTCCAAGTATGCGGAGCATGGTGCTCGAATTTACAAAGGACAAGACCTGCCACTATCTCGACAAACAGTATATGCTCGGCGACAGCCTGCTCGTCGCGCCCATCTTCAATGAGGAGAGCCGCGCAGAATACTATCTGCCGCAGGGTATCTGGACAAACTTCTTTACCGGGAGAGAATACAGAGGCGGCACATGGATTGAGGAACAGCATGGCTACCTGAGCATTCCTTTGATGGTGCGTGAAAATTCTGTCGTGGCAGTCGGCGCCCATGAGGACAGACCAGACTACGACTACGCTGACGGCTGTGAACTGCGCGTCTATGCCGTCCATGACGGTGTGAAAATTGACACGGAAGTGTACGGCATGAACAATACCGTTGAGCTCTCTGCCTCCATCAAGAGACAAGGACACACGATTCTTGTGACCGCAGACAGCACAAAGCCTTACACGATACGCATGATCAATATGCGCGCCGCGGAGGCGAAGAACGGTTTCCTGACCCTCGAAGGCAATGATTCCATCGTCACCCCGGACCAAGGCGCCAGTGTGATCGAGATTCTATTCTAAATTTGCCGCTTATTTCCTCTCCGCGTCCGTGTGCATAAAAGAGCAGCCAAATCAACTCCTGTTGAAAATGCTGCTCTTTTTCTACAGTTCCTTACTACATAAATTTGCTGTTCATCAGCTCATCGCGCGCCACGCCAATCGCACGCGCCACACTGCCCTGCTCAAACGGATTTGCAACGTTTGCATAGCGCAGTGTTTCCAGATAACTCATACTGCCGCCGCACTTGCAGAGCTTGAGGTAATCCTCCCATGCACGCGCATGGTCCTCCCTCTCCTTTTTCTTGAACTCCATCGCGCCCATGGTCGTGAGCGTATAATTGATGTAGTACATCGGATACAGATAAATATGAATCTTATGATACCAATAACCTCCTCTGTCAAAGAAATCATCTGCATCGTAGGTACGCCACGGCATATACTTCTGCTCTAGTTTTTTCCACTCGAGCGTCCGCTCTTTTGGCGTCAGATTCGGATTCGCATAACAGATGTGCTGGAACTCATCCACCGCCACGCCAAACGGCACAAATGTGACTGCCTCCTGCAAATGGGCGAAACGGAATTTGTCCGCCTGCGCGCCAAAAAAGCGCTCTGCATAAGGGTATGAAAACTGCTCCATCGACATAGAGTGAATCTCCGCGATATCCGTTGACTCAGAATAATAATCAGAGATCGGCTGGCTGCGCATCGCCATGTAGCCCGCAAAGGCATGTCCCAGCTCGTGCGTCAGCACCTGCATATCTCCAATGGTCTGGTTAAAGCACGAGAATACATATGGCGCCAGATAGCGCTGCAACTCTGTCATATATCCTGTCGATGCCTTGCCCGGCTTATTCTTCAAATCCATCAGCTCATGACTGATCATAAAATCAATAAATTCTCCGGTTTCAGGACTCATCTCATGATACATTTTTGCCGCTTGATTCACCATGAAATCATCATCGCCCGCAGGAACTGCATTGCCGTCCGGGAAGATGCGCTTTTCATCATAAAATGAAAAATCAGCAACACCAAGGCGCCTTGCCTGCGCTTCATACAATTTCTGGCAGATTGGCACAATCACTGTGCGTACCTGCTCGCGGAAGGACTCCACCTCCTTCTGCCCATAGTCTGTGCGCCCCTGTTTCATATAGCCCACCGGAATATAATTCTCAAACCCGAGATTGCGCCCCATCTGATTGCGCGTCCGAATCAGCTCCTCCCAGATTGCTTCCAGGCGCTCCTCATTTCGGTGAAAGAATTCTGAGTACGCGCGGACTGCCCCCTTGCGCACCGCTCTGTCCTCATGTTCGAAATACTTCTGTATGCCATACAGATTCAGCGTCTTTCCATCAAAAGGAATCTGTGCTGTCGCCATCAGCTTTTCATACTCGCTGCACAGCTTCGCCTCCTGCTGCATCAGTGGGATATTTGCCTCGCAAAATGCCTTTTTATCAAGTTCTTTTCTCGAAAAAAACTGCTTTCCGTACTCATTCTCAATCGCCGCGCGGTATGGGCTGCTCATCAGTGCCTCGTCCACCGAAAGAAGCTGCGGCAGGATCGTCGGATAGGCGCTCTCATAATAGTCGTTTTCCTGTTCATAAAACGTATCCGTCGTATCCAGCGTATGCCGGATATGCAGAATCGAGGCATCTGTGAAAAAGTCTTTCTGCCGCTCGTCATACGCAAGCATTGCCTCCTTCACCTCCTCATAGTTCGCTGCGCGCTCAATGCGCTCCTTGGTCTCTGCCGCAAACGCTGCGAAACCCTCACAGTCTGGACGCTTGTACTCCAGTGTAGAAAATTTAAAATCTTCCATGTTATTTCTCCTTTTTTGATTAAATTATTGTATTTTTTTGCACTATGCTACCATATTATTCATAAGGTCTCTGGTAAAAACGCCCTGAAACCTGCTGTGTATTGATTACATTCACAAATGCCTTTGGGTCAACTTCCTTGATGCCTTTGATAATCTCTTTGCACTCTGCCCGCGACACGACAGAATAGACAATCTTGCGCTCCTGATGCTCATAGGACCCCTCCGCCTCTATGATTGTCGCGCCGTGGTTGCTGTCCTTGGCAATCACCTCATAAATCCGCCTTGCATGATTTGTCACCACCAAGAGCGTGTGCTGGCGGTACTGTTTGAACAAGGTGCGCAGAACCTGTGTGGAGGCATACTGGAAAATGATGGAATACAGTGCCTTCTCCCAGCCAAACAGCAGCCCCGCCACGACCAATAACACTGCGTTGAAGCCAAGAATAATATTAAACGAATCCATACCTGTTTTCTCTGACAAATAGATACTAATAAAATCTGTGCCTCCTGTTGTCGCATTCATCATCAGGCACATGCTGATCGCAAAGCCGTTGATCATTCCGCCAAAGACACTGATTAACAGCGTATCATAGACAATCGCCCTTGATGGCAGGATATCCGTCAATACGTTGGTCAGCATGATGCACAGGCATGAATACAGTGTGAACTTCTTGCCAATAAAGCGAAATCCGATATAGATCGGCACCAGATTCAGCAAGATATTGATGACCGTATATGGTAACTCAAATCCAAAAAAAAGCTCGACAATCCGCTGGATTAGCAGCGTCAGTCCCGTCGCGCCGCCCGGATACAGACCGCCTGTTCGAACAAATGTTTTGATATTTAACGCCATGACCACTGACGCAATACAGATGACGACGATCCGTTTTGCGTCCTCTTTTAAACTGAATTTCATAAATCCTCTTCCTCCAATTTCAATCTCTGTCCAGCAGTCCTTTGTCAGCCGCAAGATCTCGCGAACTTTTTTCCAGAGTTTTGCATAATGCTTTCTGGTATAATTATACTTCTTAAATTCCTTTTTGACAATCTGCACGGCTCATTTTACCAAAAGTCTTAAATTTCGCAATTTAATTAAGAAAGTACTTGAAAAAATCGAAAAATCACGTAAGATATAATTATCAGGTAATTAACTTTTATTTAATTACAATCTAAAAAGAAACGGAGATTCATAAATGATAACGAGAAAAAACAAAGCAATACTTATGAAAGCTGTTTCAGAACTGAAACGTGCTGACTATTCCAGAGAACCAGAACTAGGTGTGATGTATGACCGATTAGCTGACGGAAGAAAGCAATTTGCCGAAGTATTTGACAAAAATATCAGCGCTGTCATGCAAATCAGCTCTCTTGATCTGACATTGCAGCATCAGACGAAAAAAATTGTCGATATCTCTAATAAAATAGCGAAAGCTACGGATACAATATTTGGCGCTACCTCCGGGAGCACAAACAACCCTCAGGAGGAATTGACCAATACCATTATCCAGATTTCAGGAGACACAGATCAAGTATATAAAAAAATCGAGGAAGGTCAGGAGGAATTGACTGCTATCAAGGAATTTTCCGCGCAGACTATCAAAGCTGCCGGCGAGATGCAGACCGACATGGATGAGCTCATAAGCCTTATCAATCATATCAGTTCAATCCTGTCTGGCATTGATACCATCTCTCTCCAGACAAACCTGCTCGCCCTGAACGCCTCGGTCGAAGCCGCGAGAGCTGGTGAGGCCGGGAAAGGATTTGCTGTCGTTGCAGGCGAGATTCGAGAGCTTGCAGAGGAAACACAGAAATTGACCAAGGACATGGGCACCTTTGTAGAGAACATGCGCCACGCTTCAAAAAAAAGTTCGCAGAGTTCCGATACCACCATACAATCCCTGAAATCCATGGCGGACAAAATCGCAAATGTGTGGGAGCTGAATGATGAGAGCAAGAGCCACATTTCACAGATCAATGACTCCATAAGCTCCATGGCATCTGTCAGCGAGGAGATCAGCAGTGCTATGGCGGAGATGGAAAACCAGTTGAATGAAAGCACAGAATTTATGCGTTCGGTTGGCCGCGATCTCAAAAAATCAACAGATCCAGTTGTCAATATCGAGAAAACACTTGACGACTCTGTCAAAAAGATGGGGAAAATGTCCGACGACGCTTTCTACCACATAGAAAACACAGAATTTATTCAATACATAAACAATGCCATCACTGCCCATCAGACATGGCTTGGCAATCTCAAAAAGATTGTGGACAGCAAGAACATCATACCACTTCAGTTAGATTCCTCCCGATGTGGTTTTGGACATTTTTACTATGCTGTGACGCCTAATATTCCTGGTGTCCTGCCTGTTTGGAAAGAACTAGAAAGCAAACATAGAAAATTTCATACCTATGGTCAAAGTGCCATCACTGCTATCAACAATCAGGAATATGGTAAAGCGCAGCAGATTTATAATGAAGCAGCCGCCTACTCCAATGAACTTATCGCAGATCTAAAAAAGATCATAGCGCTCGCCAAGGCTTAAGGCGGCACTCCTGCCGCATACTTTATGGGGACTGCCACCATGCAGTCCCCAATCATTTAATCAAATATATCCGCTTTCTCTGCAAAATATTCCCTCTTTTGCATCAATGTGTCTTTTTTCTCCTCCGGCAAACTCATAAATATGTCCTCATAGTCAAGCTCGATCATCGGTGTTCCCTTCACCAGATCAAAGA
>CAJUII010000095.1 GCA_910586405.1 uncultured Lachnospiraceae bacterium | reverse complement strand
GTACATTAAGTAAAAAACGGATAAATTATTTTTTAACGGATAGATTATTTTATAATAGATAATTATTTTTTAATGAATAGATTGTTTTTTAACAAATAAATTGTTTTAACGAATAGATTTTTTATGGTAGATTTATAATAGATTATAGATTTAGGAAACATAATTAAAAATATTGTTGTGATATTCATTGTCTATAATCCATTAAAACTTATAATATATTTTGTACATGAATTTTGAATGAAATTTATAGTAGTGGTAGAAATAAAATGTGTAACGAAAAGAAGTGAGAAATAAATTTATAGCAGATTTATTTGTATAGTATAATATTAGTGCAAAAAGATTGAAAAAGCTCAAAACTATTCATTAAAGTATGCTTTTGCGAATAGTTAGATATCACTTCTATTTTCAATATATCTCTACGGAATATACCAAATTACTATCTTTTATCTGTGCAACAAATTATTTGGTGTTTTCTTCTTTATTACTAATCTCACTCTTTCTTCCAAGTTCCAGTTTGGCTCTGACTTTGTTTCGCTTTATAGGTCATAAATTTCTATATTTCAATATCAATAAAATCATTAGATTCAGATAAAATGAAACCTTGTTCGAAAACCACTCAAATATTATGTAAAATCCATAAATCCACAAACTCAAGAATTTTTTTAATTCCTTGTTTCAAATTCTACCATCATCACCAATGTGTTCGGTACATTGATACCGACTTCAATGACCGTCGTGTATACCAGCACATTCAATATATTTTCGTTATTGATTATAGATTTATCGCGAAAAAAGCTGCAAAGACAAAAATACACCAAAATATGTTATCAAAATTTATTATTGGATTGCAGATCTATAACAAAAAAACTACACAAAAAATTTGTTATCAAAAAATCTAAAAAACAAAAACTACGCAAAAAAATTTGTACCAACTAAAATTCTATATAAAAAAATATATCAATTATTCATATCATTATATTTGATTAGTACAATTATTCAAATCGCAGATTTACAGCTCCAATTGAAAATAGAAACCTAAAAAACACTTCAGTGAGTTTCTATGAAACTTTGATTTAAATCCCCAATTCAGAAACCTAAATTTACAGCCCCATTTGAAACCTCACTAAAATGTTTCACTGTTCTAAAATGCTATTCTAAAAAGCTCTAATTTTCTTAGCCATGCTGTAAGGAATGATATCGCCCCGATTGGTTTGCTGAAAAGCGGCTTCCTCCTGTATGGAATCAACAAAATCAGATGCGCTATAATTTCTAAATTTTGCAGCGACTGTATCCAAAATCAGCATTTCATTTTTAGACAATTCAGATCTGTCCAATGCAGTGTTTGGATAAAAATGATATTTTGTATACTCATACTCCTCTTCTGCCTGAACATTGACATTTTTGAGTTGCGTCAAGCTTTGGTGCCCGATGGGGAATGCACCCAGCCGCTCATGCCGATATGCCAGCCCTGTCATTGAATTATTGTATGTTTTATAAAATAAGGCATCGGCGTACCAAAGCATGTTCATTAGCTGAACTTTATAAAGCTCTGAAGCCTGTTCTGCATAATAGGAAATCATACTTTCAATTTTATTGATATCGAGAAGTTTATAACCATTGTAGTCCGAAGGAATTGAAAACTTAACATATGCACTTACAAGCGGCTGCCGTGACAGATATTCTTTCCCATAAGCATCCATTTTTTCAATCATCTTGGTTCGAATCTGCATTCTCTTTGGCCCTTGAAATTTGTCGCCGTTCTTATCTAAAAATTGAATTGCCATGAGCGGATTTTCTTTGATGAGATGCAGCATTGTATCGTATGCTTCATCTTGGATTGCCTTGCTCTCATACCGGGCAATCGTCGCCTCTCCCCAGCCAAGCAGTTTTGCTAACTCCACCTGTGTCAAACCGTAATTTTCACGGACAGCTACAATCTCATCTGAGGTAAAGAGATTGTGGGCTTTTCGGTAAGCATTTCTTGCAGACATTAGATTTGCATCATCTAAAGCAACGGTTTTAAATTCATTACGCTCCTTGTGGTCTGGCACACTCCCACTATTCTTGCAACTATAAAAATGTTCTTCGTAAAATACCTTTTCACCTTTGATTGTAGTACTGGTCATTCTCGCACGTTCCTCAACCTGATGAAATGTATTGCAGACTGGGCAATCTGTATGAACTGTCTTTACCAACGCACTTTTTGCCATTTTTCGTACCTCCTAATGCTTTAAACTATCAATTGATATTATAACAATCAATTGATAGTTTGTCAATGTATAACCCTTGATTTTACTTGGTTTTGTAAGATTTATATTAAATAATTACTGTGCTTCTGTGATTGTTTTGCACTCATGTTTTTCATTCATGTGTTAGTTGGTTCTCGCAAAGGAAGAAATAGACTTTCCTGTATAGATATGCTATATTTTATTAGATCTGGAAAATATTTAATTGATGATTCTCACTAGCTTATACATAGCCAAATAAAGAACCTGTATTTTTCCAGAATATTGAAACAGAATATTGAAATGAACATGCTCTATTGTTAAAACACTATTACTTCTGCTACTTGCAAAAAAGTATAGTGATAGCTTTATGAAACTTCATTTTATTTAGATTTTTAGGAATTATGCGTAAAAACGCTGAAAGAATGTATATACGCTGGAATCTGGAGGGAATTGGACATGAATTTGACATATAAAAAAGCAACAATTGAAGATATAGGCATTTTAACAGAAACAAGAATACAAGTTTTAAGAGCAGCGAATCATTTGTCTAACGAGGTGGATCTGAGCGAGGTTCGAAAGCAGTCTTACCACTATTATCAAAAAGCGCTTTGTGATGGTACACATGTTGCATATTTGATATTTGATGAACATCGCTTTGCCGGTGCTGGCGGTGTTAGTTTTTTTCAGGTAATGCCAACTTATCATAACCCAAGCGGAAAGAAAGCCTATATCATGAATATGTATACGAGTCCTGAATATAGAAGAAAGGGGATTGCGTACAAGACATTAGATCTGTTAGTTGTGGAGGCAAAAAGAAAAGGGATTACCTCCATCTCCCTAGAAGCAACAACTCTAGGGCGTCCTCTGTATGAAAAATATGGATTTATTAACATGAATAATGAAATGGAGTTGCCAAAATAAGTATACACAGAAAATATTGAATGGGCGAAATTTTTGGGATTGACACGCGCTTCAAACCTGCTATAATGTACTTATACATTAAGCACACTATACAAACCGAGGTGATACACCATAGAAATCATTATCAGCAACAATGCCAGCAAACCAATCTATGAACAAATCACATCTCAGATCAAAGCGATGATTATGAGCGGTGAGCTGCGCGCTGGTGAAGCGATTCCTTCCATGCGGGCTTTGGCGAAGTCTATTCACGTGAGTGTTATCACGGTACAGAAAGCCTATGAGGATTTACAAAGAGACGGCTTTATCGAGACAACTGTCGGCAGGGGAAGCTTTGTCTCAGCGCAGAACAAGGAATTTTATCAAGAGGAACAGCAGCGGATTGCGGAGGAGCATTTGCAGGCAGCCGCCGAAATCGGGCGCGTGAGCAATATTTCTCTTGAAAAACTGATAGAACTGCTGACTTTATTTTATGAGGAGGCGTGACATGGAAAATATTTTAGAGCTACAGCAGATTTCCAAGACCTTTCCAAAATCCAATTTTACGCTGGACAATGTGTCATTCTCACTGCCCTACGGTGCGATTGGCGGCTTTGTCGGCGAAAATGGGGCGGGCAAGACGACCACGATTGGGTGTATTTTGAACACGGTCAGGAAGGACAATGGAACTGTAAAATTATTTGGCAGGGAAATGCTGGACGCCGACACAGCGCTCCGCGAGAAAATCGGTGTCGTCTACGACGGCGATAATTTTCCCAGCTTCTGGACCGCAAAACAGTTGTCGCGCGTGATGGCAGGATTTTATGCGCAGTGGGACGATGCCTTGTTCTGGCACTATCTCAAACGGTTTCAATTATTGCCTGAGCAAAAGCTCAAGAACTATTCCAGAGGAATGACGATGAAGCTGGCGATTGCTGCCGCGCTGTCCCACCGTCCACAGCTACTGATTTTAGATGAGGCGACCAGTGGGCTGGACCCTGTGATGCGCGATGAAATGCTGGACGTATTTCTTGAATTTGTTCAGGACGAGCGCCACTCTGTTCTTCTCTCCTCCCATATCACAAGCGATCTGGAGAAGGTGGCGGACTACATTACGTTTCTGCACAATGGCAGACTCCTCATGACGGTTTCTAAAAATGATTTGGCCTATCGCTATGCGGTCATGCGATGCAGGGAAAACCAGTTTCGCGCGCTGGACTCGGGCGATATCATTGCTTACCGAAAACGCGATTATCAGATTGACGTTCTGGTATCTGATGGGGAAGCCGCCAGAAAAAAGTATCATGATGTTGTGGTTGACCATGTTTCAATTGATGAGATGCTGCTGTTATTGATAAAGGGGATTCGATAATGAGAGGACTTTTAAAAAATAATATCTATGCGACGCTTTCGGGCGGGAAGCTCTTTGGTATTTTTATGTGCCTTGTGGGAAGTATTGCGGTCAGCGTTGTCAGCCAGTCCCTGTTGATTGGCTACGGGCTAACCGGCATTGTTGGTTTTACGGTATGTGCATTGATTGTCGTCCAAAAAGAGTTTACATCAAAATGGGGAAAGTACAAGCTGACACTGCCTGTGCGGCGGGCAGACATTATCAAAAGCCAATTCTGGAATCATTTGATTTGGCTTTTGGTCGGGGTTGTCTTTGCCGGAGCCGGAATCGGCTTATCGTGGCTTTTTCATGGCTGTCAGTTTGACCAGCCTCTCGATATACTGATGCTGTTTGCACTTGGTGTCAGTATCAGCCTGTTTCTGGGTGCGCTGTACTTTCCTCTTTTTTATCTAATCGGCGAAGAACGAGGAGAAATCATTCTGGGGATTGCACTGCTCTGCGCCTTTGTCATGGACTGGGGACTGATCAGCATACTCAACGACTTATTCGGACCGGGGAGGACTGCAATATTAATCGAGACAGCGGCGCTGTTTGTGTGCTCTCTGTCCGCGTTCTTCTTATCCTGTCCGCTGACAACATGGATTTACAGCAGGAAGGAATATTAATCCTAAGATAAAGCAGATGGCAGGCTTGCGGAAAGGAAAGTGTTTGGTTTGCATTGTGCTTGGATTTTTCATTGGCGGTATGACTTTGGTCGCATTTGTATTTGCAGGAGCAGCTATGGTTACTTCAGGCAATGATTTTGCTATATCAGGGTTTCTAGGTTATGCAGCGATTAGTGCTCTTTTGCTTCTGGCAGCAGCCGGCTTTGCCATATTAAATATAAAATATATTTTTCAGCAATCAGACCCAATGGAAAATGCTTATGGAAAACCACAATTAAAATCCTAACCAGCGGTCAACCACGGTTCCATCAATAGCATTGACCGTCAGCACACTTTTATTTGCATCTCTGAACGATTTCGGGGTGATTCCATCATAGGAAATGGTACACGAGCCATAAAAGTCCCAGACCGGAACAAGCTTTCCTTCGCGCTTCCCCGAATATGGATCGTAAATCCGCATATATCCCAAGGTGATTTTATCAATATGGTAATTTACTGCTTGGGGAGGCGTGCCATAATCCCCTTCGTCGGCACTTTTATCTATAAACAGCGCTGCATTCTGCACCTGCATCATTTTGTCAAACACCGCCATAATGTCAGAGAATGGGAGCAGCTCTATCTTATTTGTATCTGGACTGCCAATATCGTATTGATTTGCAAAGCAGATTTCGTCGATTCCATCTTTTGTGATGTAAATGTCTAACATCTCATACCCCCAGCGCACTGCATCGTTTTCCATACCCATTTTTGCACCGCCGGATACCGCTGTGTAGGTGATGGGGACTGCGTTAAGATTTCTCATATCCTTTTTCTGTGGTGCACCGCTGTAGCCAAGGCGAAGCCCGAGTACAAGCTCTGACGAAAACGCTTCTGTCACGCGGTGAAGTTCTTCCGAGGGAATCCCCTTTCCAAAATCCTCCACCACAATTTGTCCAGCCGACGCCGCTATGAAAATCCGCCCGCCTGTCTCAGACGCCTTACATGCATTGTCTACCAAGTTTAGCAATAACGAAATCATGAAATCTGTATCCAGCTCTTTTTTCAAATCAATGGGCACACAGCACGTTTCCAGATGCAGTTTTTTTTCCTGTAACTGACATGCAGACAACACTGTTATTCTGTCTAGTACAGCGTTTTCTTAATCCCCATATACTTAGTGCTTGATATTTTCGTCAGCGCAAGGCGGAGGAAGGAGGCAATGCGGTGGCATTGTTGACTGACGACAACGCGGCGATGGCGTAAATAGTGAGTGCTAAGTGTATGAGGGATTAGGAAATGCTGTACTAGTATTGCCTGAATTGTAAGCTCTCTCAATTCCAGCGGTGAATCATTAGGTTCACAGAGTCCCGAAAGCATCAGCAGCTTTTCTGACAGATGTGTCATTCTTTTCGCTTCATCTATGATAAACACAAGTGCCTTATTCTGCTCATCTGGGCTAAGACGCAGGGTCAGCAGCATATCTGCATTGGCTAGAACTGTCGTTAGCGGAGTCCTCATTTCATGTGCCAAGCTGCCCAGAAGCTGCTTTTGCTGTCTGTTCCGCGCTGTGACAGCTTCAATGTGTTCTCTGATTTGTATTGTCATCTGCTGAAAACACGCTGTCAGTTCTCCGATTTCATTCTTTTCTGAAAAAATGACACAGTTGTCATAATTTCCCTGCGCAATGCGGGTGGCGGCACACTTTAATTCATAGAGCGGCAGCAGCAGGCGGCGAATCTGACGGTAAATGATGATGCCGACAATTCCAAGTATCACAACACAGAACCCGATTCCCTGCATCAAAATTTTTCTGCTTCTCAGCATAATATCCGACACGTCCTGATAGACTGCAAGACTGTACTCGTCCATTCCGATCGAAATATTTTGTTGAAAAAAGATCAATATTTTTTTCCCACCCACATTCTGCGGCGCACTGACCCAAATTTCACACTGGCCAGCTTCGCTGTACATCGCCTTGAGCAGACACTGGTCAAATTCATATGGAGAAGTGTTCCGAACTTCCTTTTCCGCTCTCCACAGCACACCCTGATCTCTGAAAATATCAGAAAAAGCACGGATAAGAACTACCTCCGCGACGACTTTTTCCACTTGCCCGTTTGTCTCACGCTGCACATACTCCCGAAGGCTGGAAATATTATTTTTAAATGCTTTTATTCCATAGTTCTTTGTATCAGACAAACTCTGCCGCAGCATTGCTGAGTACAAAAGAAGAAGAATACCAACTGCCAGCACGGTCATGCCAAGAAATACCTGCATGCAAATCTTATGAAACAGCTTCATTCGTCTGCCTCCAGCCGGTATCCGACTCTGGGAATGGTTCTTATAACCTCCTCAAATCCTAATTTCCTGCGAATGCGCCCTATATGGGCATCTACTGTTCTTGTTTCCCCTTCAAATTCGATTCCCCAGAGCGCGCCTAATAACTGACCGTCACAGTCCTCCTCCTGATATTATTATGCCACAAAACAGGCGGCTGTGGTGTAACCGATTTGTAACAAAAAACTGGTGATTTGCGCTATTCACTTTTTTCGATCTTACAGCTATGTTTTTTTGTGGTTCTGTCATAACCGATTCCAACCAGCAGAACCTGACTGGCATACTTCCTTGCTTTTTCTAAATAATTACGGCTCTTAATCTGCGCAATCGCACTTTCACAGGTGTCATCTACTTTGAGTTCCAGTATGATTGCCGGCTTTCCGTGCTTTTTGGGCAAAAACAGATAATCACAGTATCCTTTTCCACTCTTTGCCTCCCGCTCAACAATAAAATCCTTTCGTGCATACAGATAACAAAGCGTAACGACACATAACAATGCATTCTCATCATTGTACTGCAAAAAAGGAATCTCCCTGTCATGAACATGCTCTAGCATCTGTGCGACTTTGTCCGGTTCTTCTGCCAAGGTCGCTTCTACCATCTGCCGTGAACTGTCCACAATCTCCTTGATTTCCCCCATACTGTCCCGCGCAAGCACTCTTTGGTATTTTTCCATCAGCTCGTGGTTGGGTATGCGCAGATGCCCGTCATAATAAGCAAGAAACCCATAAACCACCATCGCAGATAATATTTCATTCCTTGTATTGAGCTGCAATTCCGATGCGCTGTATCCGTCCAGCTCCGCTTCGACAGGGATTCCCGCCGTCATTTTCACGAGATCTTCTCTCACAGCCGCCGTATTGTGCTCAATGCAATTAGCAATCTCATTCATCGGTCCGGTCTCCGTCCAATAGTTCAGACACACACCGCGCGACAATGCTTTCACCACAGAACGCGGGTTAAACAGACTCTCACCATTATGAAAATAATAACCATCATACCATTTTTTCAGTTCCTCAAAGGATACTGTCTTTGCGTGCTTTATACATAGCAAACGTACCTCCTCCTCAGAAAATCCAAAAAACTGATCATAGACAGTATCGTTCATAAAATTGTATTCATCAAACATATTCAATTCAGACCCGCTGGAATATTTTGCTACCGGAAGCACGCCTGTCATATACGCAAGTTCCACATAGGGCTGGTCTTTCAACAGATTTTTTAGGAACGAAAGATAAGCGTACTTGTCCGCATCTGTCATAAAATCCTGATAAAATACAGAATCCCACTCATCTAAGATAAAAATAAAGGAAGCCTTGCTGTCCCGAAACATCTGGCTGATAGAAGAATACTTTTTTCTGCCAAGCGCCGGAAATGCTTCCTGCAAATCCTCCCGCAGTCCTTCTATAAACGCAGAAATGTATTCCTGATAACTACTGCAAAAATCAGGAAGCCTGCTCATGTCAGCAAAAATCACGTTATGATGATTCCTGTGCCTTTGGCACTCCTTCACCGCTGCAATGCGCAACTGCTCAAATAAGGCAGCGCTCTCCACGCCTTTTGTATAATATGCGCCGAGCATCTGCGCATTCATGGATTTGCCAAACCGCCGCGGGCGCGTGATGCACAAATACCCGCTGTTTGTGCCGATTTTGCTTGCTACAGCACCAATCAGCATACTCTTATCTACAAAAATATCATTTCTCACTGCCTTCTGGAACAACAGATAAGGTTCCTCTGTATTGAAATAATTCATAGCGCCCTCCCTCCTGATATGCTTTCCAGCAAAAGGAAATTGCAGATTCCTCGCAATTTCCTTTTGTAAGCTTTTGTTTATTTCCTGCTTGTGCTGCCGAATGTGTCATCATATATATTTTGCGTGTTATTGGTCAGCACACTCAGTTTTTCGTTTGTCTCCCGCAGATGATCGATCTGCGCGATGTTTTTATCTGGCTCTGCCAGCAATTCTGCCAGCTCGTCAAGTTCACACAGCTCAAGTTCACTCAAAGTCTGTATTCCTCCCCGCAGGTATAATGGCTGGTACGAATAAAAGATTTCATTGTTCATCAAGGCATGGAAATCCATAAACAAATACTCACAGACTCCCTCCAGTATATTGGGCGAAAACACGTCTAATTTTTTCTGGAGTGTATTTTTTCTCAAGCCAAGCCATGCCTCCGAAGCGGTCACAAACTTTCGGCGCGGCAAGTCAAACTGGCTGTAGCCAAAACGCTGTTCATATTCATAGTAGCCGTCAACATCTGCCAATATCCATCTGTTTTCCTGAAAATCCCAGTACTCGTTTACCCAGTGCTCAATATAGCTGTCTCCTGCATCGCCGAAATCCATAAATCCAGCCCTTGAGCGGCAGGGAATACCTTTTGCCTTTAAAATCGCACTGAACAACACCGAAGCCTGCCGGCAGGAAACGGTGATTCTCTTGGTCACATCGCGGTTCTTTGTAAATCCCGCCTGATCAAGCCGCAAAATGCCTGCAATCATCGAGACAGCGGTAATATACAGTTCATCTTCATTGTTGAAACGCTGTTTTGGATAGGCTGAAAACTCCCCATAATACGTATCTTGCAAATACGAAGAGGCTCTGTAAAAAACATTGACGGATGGGTAATCTGGTCACAAACCAGCCTCCCGATAGCATGGAGGTCATCTGGCAGTGATGCGATAAAATCCTGATAATACCCGACATCTGTGTAAATACTGGTTTCTAAATAACGCTGATAATTCGTTTCATTCATGTAATTTTCTATTTCCTCCTACTGTTTTTTAAGTAGGCGCCTGCTCTGATTTTATCCTATCAAATTAAAAAAATTACGTCAATGAAATATTTTTCATAACTATTTTAACGGTGATTCTGTGTTTTCTTCTGATGCCGCTTCTGTTTGCTGAGCAGCAGGTTTGGGTTGTATCCGTCTCAACATCGTCAATTTTTTGGCTCTCCGGCATTTTTCACAATACATGGAACGTAACCGGGTGTTTTTTGGTACCTCCACTTTTGTCTTACAGTTTGGACAGATATATTGAGCCATCTCTTTCTTTTCACGCTTCATATTGTTTCATCTTTCTTAAATCCTCCGAACTACACTATTCGTGTATGCAGTAAAATATTTTAGCCAAAATCCGCGCGCTGTTGGATTAAAACTTTCAAAGTCCACGCCAAGTCTGGTATAGCCTTCATACCTTTTTCGCGTTGGAAAACGGTTCCCCGTGTGTTCCATTCATCAAACCAATGCTTGATTTTTTCAGAGCCTTTATACTTCGGACCCCAGCTTTCAATATAAAGCGCATTATCAGCAAATATATCCAATATTCCTAAATCAGCCTTTTGCAGCCACAAATCAAACCACAGTTTAATGACTTCTTCTCTTTTTTCCATAATCGGATCCTTTTCTTGTCTATTCTACCACAATTCCGAGCGCGTGGAGCAAGGACTAAAAAAATTTCACTTTTACGTTGTTCATGTATCGGAAAACCACTTTCATACTTCCAGCATATCTCTATCGAACATCTACGAAACGCTGTCAATAAATTCTTATTACTTTGCCACGTCCTCACTCAGCCCTTGCTCCAGTTCTTCTATTGTAGGCAATGTTCCTTTAAAATCTTTAGGCATTAACGCATTCAATTCATATTCAGATATCCCTATTGGTTCTGTGGACGTTTCAACTGCATATTTTGCCAATATATTGTCTTTCGTTTTACAGATCAGAAGCCCTATTGTCTGTGTATCTTCTTTGCCTTTCAAAGTATGATTTACTGCTGACACATATGTTGCTGTCTGTGAAATAAAGCCTGGTTCAAATTCTACAACTTTCACTTCCACAACTACGTAGCAGTGACGCTTTGTATTGTAGAACAGCATATCTATATACTGTTCGGTATCTCCTACCTGTAATCGGTATTCCCGTCCCACAAATGCAAATCCTGTTCCAAGTTCCATCAAGAAATTCTGCACATTATCCATCAGTGCATCTTTTAGTTCTTTTTCATTATATCCCTGGCGAATCGCAATAAAATCAAAATTATAGGGGTCTTTTGTCATTTCCTGTGCCAGATCGCCTGTTTCTTTTGGCAATGTATATTTAAAATTTGTGATCGCCTTTCCCTGACGCTCATATAAATCCGTATCTAAAAAATTAAGCAGAACAGCCCTTGACCAATTGTTTTCAATGATCTTATCAACATAAAAATTAAATTTTTGCAGATTGTCATGACATTTATCTATCAGCAGCTTTACATGTCCCCACGGAATCATGAAAACTTTATTTGATACCATTCCGAATTGTTCCTCAAGTTGGGGAATAATTTTGCTTCCATTATTTTCCACTAATTGTTCCCCAAGTTGGGGAACAATTTCAATATCCTTAAAAAGAGCATAAAAACGCATCATATAACGCAGATTTGTTGGGGAAAAACCTTTTGCATTTGGAATTACATCTGTCATGTCCATACTCATGTTTTGAAAAAATTTATTTCCCCATTTACTGTCAGCATGTCTCTCTGTAATATCCTTCCCCACAGACCAGTAATACATCAGCATCTCATTATTTACGCGGATGGACGCTTTAATCTGACTTGTTTTATATCTATTTCCTAAGTCCTGTATCCAATTTCTGTATTCTTCATCAAGACGCATTAATTCGCTCATAATTTTCACCTTATCACTCAAATTTTCTTAACAATAATACCATTCATGGTCTAGAATTCATCCCATTATCATCACCTGTTTCTCATACTCAGAGCCAACTTTAGCCACTTAACCACTAATCCATACAATATTCATCATTTAACTTATCCTTTAATTAAAAATTTTAAGGATACTTGACAGTTGAAAGTTCTCAATAAAAAATAACCCTTTCGCATAAATCTATGGTATCTTTAAGTTACCAATACTTAA
>CAJUII010000094.1 GCA_910586405.1 uncultured Lachnospiraceae bacterium | reverse complement strand
CCACCATCTCTGTGCAGCGTCTCCTGCGCGGTATGCTGCAAGAAACACCCTGCCGTCTTCTCCATAGGTGAGGGCAAATTGCTCATCCCTGGCTAGCAGTGTAAAAGAGCCATCCTCATTTTCTATGAATTTCCAGATCTGCGCCTCAGAGCCGTTCGAGGGAAAGAGCTGAATAGTTGTCCCCTCCGCATACTGCGCTCCCGGCACGTCCAAAACCTGTCCGCCAAACTCAATCAGCGCGTGATCATTATCCTTTCGGATAAGCCATGCCCGCTGCGCATCCTGTGTCAGTTGAACATTGCCGCCGGATGCGATGTTATCCGCTCCCAACGTGCTGCTTCTATTATAATTATAGATACATACACTCAAACTGTCCTCTCCCGGATAAATAAAATATGTGTTGGAGTAAGTATACGCTCCAACCTTCTCGCAGCGGTTCAGATAGGGATAGCTGCCCAGTATCATGTTGATAATGTTCTCATCATTCCCGCCAATTACAGACAGCATAAATCCATCTTCAAACAAATCTGCGTGTTGTAGAATACTGTCCGTATGCTGCTGTGAGATAAACGTTGCACTTTTATAATTTTTCACTTCATAAAACGTAGATTGCACCTTCCAACGAACCGAGTCATAGACACAAATACAGTTTCTGTTGGAATAATCCGTCCCATTGCCAGAAGAACGGTATAAATACTCCCATTGGGCATTTCCAAACCCATTGGTAATCAACACGGTCCCGACCAAGCACATCACAATATACACAGCTTTGTCATCCACCAATTTTTTCCATACAACAGTTATCATTGCCAGAAAGAGTCCAAACGTGACCGCATAGATCGGAAACAGATACCGATCGGTCACATAAACTGCCGTTTCCGACACAAATAAAAAGTTGATCACAATCGGTATCCCGACAATAAGCCATCTCATGCACGCGGTCTTATTCCATTTAAAGTGCACAATCCTTTTCTCTCTATCTGTCAGCGCAAAGACAACAAGGACCAAAACTGCAAATACAATGCATGTTCCTCCTATTTTTCCAAGCATCTGTGTATTGATGAAACCATAAAAGCTTTTGAGTCGCTCCCAGCGCTCGAAGCCTGTCCATTTCATCAGGTTATCGACAGTCTGCGTGCCACGATAACCCGAGAACATATGCTTGAGCATTGCCGGAAAGATCTTGACAGACATCCCTGCGGCAAACACCATATTCCCTACAAGGATGAGGATTTCCTTCCATCTCTTTCGCCAGATGAGGCAGAGTCCAAAAACAAGGCATGTTGCGCATAAATAGATAATACAGTAATAGTGTGTCAATGCGCCTGCGATCGCTGTCAGACAAATCTGTATCTGACGCTTCCATAGAAATTCTTCCTCAAATGCCCGGACAAACAGATAGGCGGTCAGCGTCACCCAGAACATTGCCATCACATACATTCTAAAAAATGATACATTCTGAAGTACGCCCACCGACAGCATAAATATAACGGATGAAAGATCTATGATCATTTTGTCATCCACAAAACACTGTACTAATTTTCGCAATATATGCAGCGTAAGCAGTGCAAATACGATATTGATCAGCGCGGCATACCATATACTGAATTTTCCTATATTCAGGGAACAGATGATGTGCAGTATCATATAATAAAGGGGCGGATGCACGTCATCGGTCTGGTTTTTCCACACACTCGCAAAATGAAACTGCTCTGATGCGTCATTCACCGCAACGCTTTGCAGATACATCTGTTCAGCGGGCACATAGGTCCGTCCCTCCTCAAAGCGCATCACAGTACTTCCCACGTTGTTTGATAATGTATAGCTCCAGATTTCATCGACGTGCATGTTCTGTTTGTTCATGACGGTCAGCACCATCACGAGCACAAATACAAGATACATGCCAAGTACCTTGCTGTATTCTTTTCGTTTATTCATTTGATTCATATTCTTTATGACTGATATTTTGCCAATTTGATTCATCCAACTCATTTGATTCGCATCCTCTATGCCTGATACTTCACCAGACAGTCCTTTCCGCAAAAAGCAATACCATAGTTCCCAACAATCTCATACCCGTCGTCATACAGCTCTGCGGCGTACTGCTTCTCTGCAATCTGACGCAGCGCCTCGTCCGCTTTTTTTTCCAGCTCTCGTACCTTCTTTGCCACCTTAAACTCCACGACAAACGCCTCTTTTCTGCGCGACACGGGCTTGACAAACAGGTCGCTTCTCCCCTTTCCCGCCTCGCGGTTACTCTTGGTGCGGTAGCCCTTCATCGGGGAGAGCAGCCCCGCGACCAGACCATGATAGTAGCTCTCATTTTCATCCAGAGCGCTGATGGTTTCAAACATAATCTTATTGAGCTCCTCCTCCACTACAACAGTGTCCTTGTTGACAAACGCCGTATAGAACATGGACAAATCCTTTTCCTGTATCTTCTCCTGAAACCATGACATGATTTTTTCACGGAATATATAGCGCACCTCGCGGTTTGGCAGGCACATGGTCAGCCAGCGCACATCCTTGTCGTCCATCCGCTCTGCAACCTTGCGAAAATACCCTGTAAAGAACATAAAATTCCACATATTATCCATGCTATCGTAGATTTCTCCGTAGGTGATATCCTCGTGGACCGGCTTCTCGATCGCACCGCCGTCAATCAAGTGCTCGATCTCTCCTTTCACGCTGTCGTCCGCCTTCTCGATCAACTTCCGCACAATGCTGTTCGAGGAGGTGTTTGCCCAGTAAGAACGCGGATGCCAGTCATGATTCAGGCTGATATCATCCATAAGCAGAATCACACTCCATGGATTATAGACATTTGTCTTGCCAAAAAGATATCCGTTATACCAGCTCTTGAACGTCTCATATTTGTCTGAAAGCTGATAATCTGCACACATTTTCTGAACCTCATCATCGGTGAAGCCAAAGTATTCGTCATACTTTTCCTCGAGTATCGACATAGTTTTCAGATTATTCATTCCCGTAAAAATACTTTCCTTGCTAATCCGCAGGCAGCCCGTGACCACCGCAAACTCAAGGCTGCTGTTGGTCTTTAGGGCCGCCTCAAAAAAGGAGCGTATGAAATCCATCATCTGCTGGTAAAAGCCGCGCAGATAGGCATTTTCAAGCGGAACATCATACTCGTCTATCAATATGATTACATTCCTGCCATAATATTCTTGCAGACAGTTCGACAAAAACTGCAATGAACCGCAGTACTCGTCCAAAGATGCTTTTTCCCACATAATTCGCTCGTACTTGTCCTTATTCCCCTCTGATAATCTCGCCAGCACATAACTGTGCCGCTGGTACTCCATGGCAATCTGCCATGCAATCTGTTTGCACGCGCTCTCAAAATCAGGGCGTTTTCCCGCCTTCAAGGTCATATGAATGACGGGATACTGCCCCATGTGCATCAGGTACGCTTCGCCTGCCTGCATGATGTCCAGCCCCTCAAACAGAGCGGTGTTGTCAATCTTTTTGCCATCTTTGCCGCGCATATCCTCAAAGAAATATTGGAGCATACTCAGATTCAGCGTCTTGCCAAATCGCCTCGGTCTGGTGAAAAGATTCACAGACCCTTTCATATCGAGCAAATCCCGCATGAAGTTTGTCTTATCTATAAAATAATACCCGCGCGTCACAAGCATTTCAAAATCATCCACCCCGACAGGAAGCGGTTTTCTGTGATATCCCATAGCCTTTCTCCTTTTTACAAACTCTTTTTCCTTAGTATACCGTCATTCTGTATCATTCGCAACCTTTGAATTTCAGAAACAACAGCGTGCGAATCCTTCAATATCCAGTAGACTTTCCACCGCAGCCATGGTACAATGAACTACATAGTTTTAATCTTATCTTTATCCTGTTTGTACTAAATTGCAAACAATCATAAATATCTCTAAGGAGTGAATAGTGACAGATATGGAAACCTTAGAATCTAACAGACAGCTAGAACTTCATTTTCCTATGATGGAAAATGAAGAATATCAAAAAGCCCAAGATCAGGAGATTCAGCTTGGCATTGAACAGGGGCTGGACGTATCTCTCTATAAAAATCCCGAGTTTAACTGGCTACAGATGGAACAAATCCGGCTGGGACTCCGGGATAAAATAGACGCCTCTGTCTACGCCAATCCTGCCTACAACTATGAAACCATGCGCCAGCTCAGGCTTGCCATCTACTCAGAAATAGATCTTCTCCCCTATGTCCACAGAGGTTTTGCAGATGACGATCTGGAAGAAATCCGGCTTGCGCTGCTCAACTACCTTCCTCTGGACAAATGGTTATGGGATGGCATGTGCGCGCCGCAAATCCGTGAAATCCGAATCGGCTTGTGCGAGGAGCTGGATATTTCTGCGTACTGTAATCAGCAGTACAATTGGATGCAGATGCGGGAAATCCGTCTGGGACTGGAAAAGAAACTGGACATTGCCATCTATTCCAATCACCTGTTCAACCATGCGCAAATGCGTGAGCTTCGGCTGGGTCTGGAAGCTGGTCTCGATGTCTCTCCCTACCGCAGCTTGGTGTATTCTGCCACAGACATGAAGGAAAAGCGGCTCGCACAAATCAACCAGAAAAAATCAAACACCCCGTCCCAGCCCGCGAACAGCAAAAAGCCAGAAAAGGCAAACGGCAAAAAATCAATCTTTGACACATTAAACAAAAAAGAATTTGTGATCTCTGTGGAGGAAAACGGCAACAAAGCTTACGCTTACATTCCGTGGGTTCCGGGCAATGCCGTCACCAAGGAGGACATCTACCACGACTTAGAACGGCGCGGAATCGTCTATGGCATACGGCACGACGCAATCGAAAATTTGATTGACAAACGGCGTATGAACGAAAAGGTGCTGATCGCGGAGGGTATCCCAGCAAACCGCGGACAAGACGGATGGTTTGAATTTTTCGTGCGGCTTGACCTGCCGCGTATCCCTGCCCCCCCTGCCAGATGGTAGTGTGGACTATGTCAATATCGAAGCCTTTGAAATGGTCGATGAGGGCGAGCGGATTGTGCTCTACCACCCTGCCCAGAAGGGCTCTATGGGAACAAACATCTACGGTGAATCCATTCATGCCGAAAACGGAACCGAGAAAAAACCGCTGCGCGGCGTCGGCTTCACCATCGAGCCTGACGGCGTGACCTACATATCTAAAATGAACGGAAAATTTGAGTTCGTCGGCGGGCGCATTCTGATCACCAACATGCTGGTGGTGCGCGAGGATATCACCGCTGTCACCGGCAAACTGGAGGTGGACGGCTCCGTCCATGTCATCGGCAGCATCTACTCCGGCGGCTACATCAAGGCGACAGGAGATATCATCATCGAGCACAATGTCGAGAATGCCCAGCTTTTTGCCGGCGGAAATATTATGATCAAAAAAGGAAGCTGCTCGAAAAAAGAATGCCTCATCGAAGCCGGCGGCGAAGTGTCGGGAAGCTTTTTTGAGGCAGCAAGCATCAATGCCGGCGGCGATGTCAAGGCAAACTACATTATGAACAGCAATATCAACACAAAGGGAAGGGTGATTGTTGCCGGAAACAAAGCGATTCTGCTAGGCGGCAAAATCTGTGCCATCAAGGGCGTGGACACCTACAATCTCGGCAACAGGCTGCACCTCAAGACAGTTTTGGACATCGGCAGAAATGAACTGTATGAAAAAGTGCAGGAACAGTATGCCATAGACAGAGCACAGCTTATAGATGAACTGGATGCGCTGGAGAAAGTGCGAAACAAAATCCGCATGCTGTGCGCTGCGGGCAAGGAAGTTCCCGAGGACCAGCAGCGCAAAATTTACGCTGCGATTGAGGTCAAGACCCAAAAACTGGCAGAGTTGGACGGTGAGGCGTCAAAGTTAGCCAATCTGACAGAACAGACCATGAAAGAACCCATCCGCGTCAGAGGAAGAGCTTACGAGGGCAGTATGATCACAATCAACGGTATCTCCTATATTCTTCCTTCGGAGGTGAGAAGAATTGTCTTTAAGCTCCGAAACAAACAGGTTGTTATGACAAGTCTGTAGCAGGAGACTGTCAATCAAAAATATCATAGAAAGAATGGTAAAATCATGAATCGCGATACTATTTTAATATTCGAAGACAATGCTATTGACCGAGAAATCTTAGTGGAACTATTCCGGTCTGAGTACAAAATACTGGAAGCAGAAAACGGCAGAGCGGGCATCACACTCTTAAAGGACAACATTGCTTCCATCGCAGTCGTCCTGCTTGACAATCTGATGCCTGTAATGGATGGTTTTCAGGTACTGGAACACCTGAAGGAAAAAAATATCCTAAACAGAATCCCGTTCATCATGATCACAAGTGAAAATTCCCACGATGTCGAGCGAAAAGGCTACGAGTACGGCATTGTCAGCTATATCATAAAGCCTTATCAACCCGATGTCGTCAGGCAGGTTGTCCGCAATGCGATCGGCTGGTTCCAGTACAAAATGCAGCTTGAAATGATGGTCAAAAAACAAAATATCAATATCCAGAAACAAAACAGCCTGTTGAAACAGCAGGCAAAAAAACTCAACCACATCAATGAAATTCTCATTGATTCAATGAGCAACATTGTAGAGTTCAGAAATATGGAATCCAAGCAGCACATCAAAAGGATTCTGGAGTTCTCCCTGTGCCTCGGCAAAAGCGTCATGAACCTTTATCCGGAATACGGGCTGACACAGGAAAAACTAGTACAGATTGGCTGGGCTTCCTCCCTCCATGATATCGGGAAAATCGCAATCTCAGACAGCATTATCCTAAAACCCGGCAAGCTGACACCCGATGAATTTGAGCTCATCAAATCCCACACCACCAAGGGTTCCGAAATCATTCAGCACCGGATTCGCCTGAATGACCGCGCAATCTATGAGTACGCGTATGATATCGCCAGACACCATCATGAAAAGTATGACGGAAAAGGCTATCCCGACGGGCTCAAGGGTGATGAGATCAGCATCGCCGCACAGATTGTCTCCCTCGTGGACGTCTATGATGCACTGACCTCCAAGCGCGTGTACAAGGACGCCTACGAGCCAGACACGGCTTTCCAGATGATTCTCAACGGGCACAGCGGCACATTCTCGCCGAAGCTGTTAAAAGCCTTTGCCGAAGTGCGCCCAGAGATTGAACGCCTCCTATCGATGTATCCTGACGAGGAATAAGAACCCTATGCGAAACCGTATCAAAAAAATACTCCAACAGGAAACGGTACTCACTGCCGCCTTTGTACTCGCTGTCGTCTCCGCGCTAATTGTCCCGCCAGATGAAGCCTATCTCGGCTACATAGACTGGAATACACTGCTGCTGCTGTTTAGTTTGATGGCTGTCATGGCTGGTTTCCAGAAGCTTGGCATCTTCAAGGCAGTCGGCAGAAGTCTGCTGTCCAAGACCGGAGACACCAGACAGCTTTTGCTGGTATTGGTTTTCCTGCCCTTTTTCTTCAGTATGCTGATCACAAACGATGTGGCGCTGATCACCTTTGTGCCGTTTGCCATCATTGTACTGCGCCTTTCCCAGCAGGAAAAACTGCTTGTTCCCCTCGTTGTCCTACAGACGCTCGCCGCCAATCTCGGGAGTATGCTGACGCCGATGGGAAACCCGCAAAACCTCTATCTCTATGCGAAATCCGGTATCAGCCTCACTGCATTTTTGCAGTTGATGCTGCCCTACACAATCGCATCGGGTCTTTGTCTGTCTGCGGGAATCCTGATGATCAAAAAGGAGGCGCTGAACCCCTTGGCGCTAACCGCAGACTCTTTTTCTAAAGAGTCTGCGCAGGGGGAAAGCACTCTCCCAAAGTTCATCTGCTATAGTGTTGGCTTTCTTCTCTGCCTGCTGTGTGTCGCCAAGCTGCTTGCGCCAATCGTCGCTGCTGCAATCATTTTATTTTTCTTGCTGCTCACCGACAGCGCACTGCTAAAAAAGATTGACTACAGCCTCCTTGGCACCTTTGTCTGCTTTTTTGTCTTTATCGGCAATATGGGACGCATCGAACATTTCTGCACGCTGCTTGCGCGTCTCCTCACAGGGCACGAACGCATTGTGGCAGTCCTCTCCAGCCAGATCATCAGCAATGTCCCCGCGGCACTGCTTCTCTCTGGCTTTACAGACAAGTATCCGCTGCTCATTGTCGGCACGAACCTCGGCGGCCTCGGCACGCTGATCGCCTCCATGGCAAGCCTGATCTCCTACAAGCAGGTTGCCCGCGAATATCCAGCTCTCAAGGGAAAATATTTTGGCAGCTTCACCTTAGCAAACCTTGTCATGCTGGCAATCTTACTGGCGTTATCTGTATTCCTTTCCAAATAAATCATGAACTTAGAACTTTTTTCATTTTTTGTCATATTTTATAAATAAGTGAGCAAATTTTATCTAACAGCTTTGTTTAAAGTTTGCTTAAAAATCTGGAGGTTCGATATGACAAAATATGATATAGCAATCTTAGGCGGCGACCTGCGGACTGCGTGCATGGCCCCCATTTTCGTTGAAAAAGGCTACCGCGTCGTATGCTTTCGCACTGTGCCGGTGCCATGCAGCCCATCTATAAAATCCAAAATCAGTTTTACCGACTCACTGCGCGAAGCCCTTGACTCCGCACCGATCCTCATCGGCGGCATTCCGTTTGCAAAGTCCGACTGCCTCTACTGTGAGGGCGGCGCCTCCAATCTCAATCTCTCCGAAATACAGCGCAGCATCCACAAACATCAGAAAATCTTTGCGGGTGTTATCCCCGAAGATTTCCGCCGAACCTGCGAGGAGCGGGAAATCAGTTGTTATGACTTTATGCGCGATGAGCCCATGACGCTCTACAATGCCGTCTCCACCGCGGAAGGCGCCATTCTCGAGGCGCTGCTGCACAAAGACACCAACATCCATATGAGCAGCACGCTGGTGCTGGGCTTCGGCAGGTGTGGAAAGATTCTCGCAGACCGTCTGAGCGGGCTGCACGCCTGTGTCACCGTGTGCTCGAATGACGCAAACGAGCTTGCGCTTGCCTGCGCACTCGGTTTTGAGACGCTGCACCTTTCGAATCTGTGGCGCAAAATCTGCTGTTTCGAATATATTTTCAACACGATCCCTGCCTGTGTCCTAAACCGCAGATGTCTGGAAAAAGTATCCTCGAACGCGGTAATCCTCGACATCGCTTCCAACAAATCCGGCGCCGACTATGAGACTGCGGAAAAATTAAATATCAACATTCACTTCTGTCCGGGGCTCCCCGGAAAATACGCTGGTGAAAGCTGCGCAAAATACCTGACGGACTACGTGATCAATAGAATATAGCATGGAGGTTTGAATGATATGGACATCAAAGGAAAAAAAATCGGTATCGCACTGACCGGCTCCTTTTGTACCTTTGAGAAAATGTTTACAGAACTACAGAACCTAAAAGAGGCTGGCGCGGATATTTACCCGATTATGTCCGACGCCTCACAGACCATCGAAAGCCGCTTCGGAACACCTGACACCTATGTCACTAAAATAAAAGAGATAACCGGAAAGGACCCGATTATCTCCATTCCCGGCGCAGAGCCCATCGGTCCCAAAGCCTATCTCGACGCGCTGGCAATCCTTCCCTGCACCGGAAACACCGCCGCAAAACTCGCAAACGGCATCACCGACACACCGGTACTGATGGCGGCAAAGGCGCATATGCGCAACAACAAGCCTCTTGTCATCTCCATCTCGACCAACGACGGACTCGGCATGAACCTCAAAAATATCGGACTGCTGTGCAACAGCAAAAACATCTACTTCGTCCCATTCGGGCAGGATAACTACAAGACAAAGCCAAACTCTCTGGTCGCGCATGTCGAACTGCTGCTCCCGACCTTGGAAATGGCACTAGAGCACAAGCAGTACCAGCCAATCCTCAAGGATTATCTTGACTGAAATAGATGGAAAGTGATAATAAATTGGAAAGGACTTTCATAAAATGTGTGGAATCGCAGGCTTTAGCAGCTTTCATTTCAACTATAAGGAGGAATCCGCAAGATGGTTTTCCACGCTGCAAACGATGAATACCTGCCAGCATCACCGCGGGCCTGACGAAAATGGACTGTATCTGTCAAGAAACTGCGGGCTCTCCCACACCCGCCTGTCCATTCTGGACCTCGCGTGCGGGAAACAGCCCATGGCAAGACAGCTCGGAAACCAGCGTGCAGTCATCGCCTACAACGGTGAGATTTACAACATGCCCGCACTCCGCCGGGAACTCGAACAGGAGGGCATTGTCTTTGAAACAACCTGCGATACAGAAGTGATTCTGATGGGGTATCTTCTCCACGGCACTTCCTATGTGACACGCCTAAACGGTATCTTTGCCTTTGCCATATTTGACGAAACAAGACAGCGACTGTACCTGTTTCGCGACAGACTCGGTGTAAAGCCTTTGTTTTACACCCACTTTCGCAACACCCTCATCTTTTCCTCAGAGCTGAAAGGAATCCTGTGCTATCCTGAATTTAAGGCGCAGGCAGACCGCGACGGACTCTGTGAGATTTTCGGTCTTGGCCCTGCAAAGACTTACGGAAAGGGTGTTTTCAAAAATATAGATGAGCTGCTGCCGGGACATTATCTGGAATATTACGGCTCTGATTACGCCACGACATGCTACTGGAAGCTTGAGAGCCATCCACACGAGGAGGACTGGCAACAGACAGTCGAGAAAACCCGCTATCTGGTCACAGACGCCATCAAAATGCAGATGCTTTCCGATGTGCCTGTCTGTACCTTCCTGTCGGGCGGTGTGGACAGCAGTCTTGTCACAGCGGTATGCAGCAGCGAGCTTCGAAAGCAGGGAAAGAAGCTCGATACATACTCCTTTGACTTCAAGGACAACGACAAAAACTTCAAGGCAAACGCATTCCAGCCCTCTCAGGACAGACCTTGGGTAGATCAAATGATTGCCTACTGCCACACAAACCACCAGTATCTTGAATGTGCCAACGCCGATTTGTACGACTATCTGTTTGAGGCGGTGGACGCCAGAGACCTGCCATGCATGGCGGATGTCGAGGCCTCCATGCTCTACTTCTGCAAGCGGGTTGCCGCCAATCATAAAGTAACCCTGACCGGCGAGTGCGCGGACGAAATTTTCGGCGGTTATCCGTGGTTTCACAAGAAAGAATGCTTTGACGCCGACACGTTCCCGTGGTCGATGGACTTCTCGCCGCGCACCATGCTCTTGAAAGACAGCGTGCTCGAACTGCTGCCACTAGAAGAATACGCGCACGCCGCATACGCCAAAACCATCTCCGAAGTTCCTGTGCTGGACGGGGAAAATAAAGAAGAAACACGCAGACGGGAAATCTCTTATTTGAACCTCAAATGGTTTATGCAGACCCTTCTCGACCGCATGGACCGCACGAGTATGCACGCAGGTCTGGAGGCGCGCGTCCCATTCGCAGACCACCGCATCGTGGAATATCTCTGGAATGTACCGTGGTCTATGAAATGCAAGGACGGTGTCGTCAAAGGGCTGCTGCGCGCCGCCGCGGACGGACTGCTGCCGGGTGAAGTCCTGTACCGGCGCAAGAGTCCCTACCCCAAGACATATGACCCCGCCTACGAAAATCTGCTGCGCACCGCAATCATCGAGACGCTTTCCGACACGCGCGCACCGCTGCGCGAATTGATCGACATGAGCAAAGTACTCGACTATATCAGCCAGCCCTCCGACTATGGCAGACCCTTCTACGGACAGCTTATGGCAGGTCCGCAGCTGCTGGCATATCTCTTGCAGGTGAATTACTGGCTGAAAAAATATGATGTGGCGTTGCTGCTGTAACTACTTTCAGCGGACGGCACAGTGACCAGCGGCAAACGGCTTCCACTTCGCCGTTTGCCGCGCTTGATGCTCTACACCAAATAAAAACCATTGTCGGTTGAAACTTCCTTATGTGAAACAGTCTTATATCCCTTATGTTCATAAAAGCAGGCAGCACAAAGTGAAGCGTCCAGTATCGCTACATTATGTTTCGCAGATATTTCTTCTTCAAGCCGCTGCATTGTATCGCATGAATATCTCAAATCCAGCGTTACTTGCCACAATATCTGCGGATTTAATCATAAATGGTACTGCTGATGAGATTATGAAGGAACGCGAAACGGAAATATTACACTGCAATCAAATTGTAAGTGAAATGCGAAACGGTTTTAGGTTAAAGGCAATCCCCATGCAGAACATTTTTGGCTTAAAAACAATTTTAAGTTTGGTGCTTGTTTTATAGATTTCGTCCTTGATACTGAATTGTTACTACATAAACTGTTTTGCATGGTTCATCAATGCGGAAAATGGCGCTATAATGATCAATCAGTAACTGACGGTAGCCTTTTTTGGCATATCTGCCCTCGTCACGCTCTTGATGGGACTGTGGAAATGTGTCTAGGCTTAAAATAGACTTCTTAATT
>CAJUII010000093.1 GCA_910586405.1 uncultured Lachnospiraceae bacterium | reverse complement strand
TTAAGCCTAAAATCATTAGCCTCGTTATAATTTTTTGCGGAATTTAGGTTATAATTCCCTGCCTGTACATGCCACATCTTTGCATACTTACCATTTTGCGCTAAAAGCTGCTCATGGGTTCCCTCCTCGATGATTTCACCTTTTTCCAGCATAATAATGCGGTCCGCATCTCTCGTGGTAGACAGCCGGTGGGAAATATAGAATACCGTCTTATTTCGTGCAGCCTCCTGCATCGCTTTGTTTAAATTATATTCTGCAATAGGGTCTAGCGCACTGGAAGGCTCATCCATCACTAAAATGTCCGCCTGCTTGTAAAAGGCTCTGGCGATGGCAACTTTCTGGCTCTCTCCACCGGACAGATTCACGCCGCTCTCGTCAAACTCCGAGGTAATTGATGTATACAGTCCTTTGGGAAGTGTTTCCAAGCGCTCACCAAAACCACTGTTGTATAGCGCCTGACTGACAGCCTCCTCTTCTTTTTTTATGTTCTCTATGTCGTCCAACACGACGTTCTCCATCAGTGTTGCATCGTACATCTTGAAATCCTGAAACACTACGCCAAAACGCTTATGATAGTCGTCCAAATTGTACTGCGCAATATTTTTATCATGATAAAAAATCGTGCCGCCTGTGGGATCATACAGCCTCATCAACAGCTTAATAAGTGTTGTCTTACCAGCGCCATTATAGCCTACAATTGCTATTTTTTCGCCGGAATTTACCTGTAGTGTAATATCCTTTAACACCTCCGGCGAATCCTCCGTATAGCGGAAGCTGACATGCTCAAAACGTATTGTTCCCAAATCTACAGGTAAGCTTTCTCCCACATCATGCTTGATCTTCGGCTCATACATCAGAAAGCTTCTGATCTTGTCAATGTACATGCTGTTTTCGCTTGCCTTAGGTATCATCTCGACAAAACCATTCATGCCTTTTCTCAGACTGCCTGTACGATTAAACAAAACTACTGCATTACTGTAATCAATGGTATGTAACACTGCTGCCTGAAATATCAAGTACGTTATATAAAGTCCATCTAAAATAAAATTCCCAGCCAAATACCCCTGTGCAAAAAGCAGCCCTGTACGCTTCCTGCAAGCCTTTTTCTGCACTTCAATCATCTCCCCATTCGCCTGCACAAAGTCCTGCTCCATAAGCTCTGCCGTTCTAGGGTATAAACGCAGCTCCTTCGCATAATCGCTCAGATAAAAAATTCGGCTCACATAATTTCGCTTGCGCTCCAATGGATTTGTTTGTATCCGCACTTCGTAATTTAGCTTGTTCAATACCTTTGCAAACAAAAAATTAAGTACAAAGGACGCCAAGACAAATAAAATTCCCGCAGCATCTGTTACAAGAAAGAATACGCCCGTTGTCAGCATAATTGTAACACTTTGTATAAAGGAATTAAGCAATGCCAAAAAGCGTTCGATCGAACTCTCCGCCTCAGACACAGACAAAACAAACTCATTATAATAATTGGGTTCGTCATAACATTCCAAATCAATCTCAGCCGCCTTATGATACATTTGGTCCTTTAACGCCTGATAGAGCTTGGGTCTTGCACATAATGATAATCTATGAATATAGTACCCATCTGGTATGATTGCTACCATATAAGCTAATAATACGATGCCTACTACAATCAATGCTTTATAAAAAGGTTCTCCATATTCTGCACATTTTAATACATAGCGGACAGCTATCGTATGTTCCAAAAAGATCAGAAACGGGTTTCTAAAAGCATCATATATAGAATATAACATAAATCCCGGCGCTGTACGAAAACAAAGCCGCCAAAGAAACAGATGATTTTTTAATACTTTTCTCACACGATCTCCTCCTTTGTCATTGCAAAGATTCCTCTGTCTATTTCAGAGGAGGATACCGCCAGATAGTTCTCTGCCTGCTTTTTATACATATCTGCATAGAGCCCCTGCCGCTTCATCAGCATGTTATGCGTCCCCTCTTCTTTGACCATTCCGTTTTCCAGCATGAACACCCAGTCTGCATTCTGGACAGAGGATAATCTATGAGAAATAAACAATACCGTCTTTTCCTTACTGCTTTTCAGCATATTGTCAAACAGCTCATATTCCGAAATAGGATCCAATGCACTGGAGGGTTCATCGAATATCTTTACAGGACATTGTCTCACAAAGGCTCTGGCAACCCCGATTTTCTGGTACTGGCCGCCGGACAGCACCACGCCGTCCTCGCTAAATTCCTTCGTCAAAACCGTATCCATACCCTTCGGCAGCGACATGACCTTATCATAGACACCTGCCAGCCGCAAGGCTTCCTCTACGCGTTCTCTGTCGCCTTCCTCCGCCTTCTGCATCAGCACATTCTCCACTACCGGCAAAGAAAAAATGCGGCAATCCTGAAACGCCGTTGCAAACAACGCTCTGTATTTTTGTAAATTGTATTCCTTAATATTTCTGCCATTACAGAAAATCTCTCCCTCCGTAGGGTCATAAAAACGCATCAGCAGCTTAATAATTGTTGACTTTCCTGCGCCGTTATGTCCCACTAAAGCATAGGTTTTTCCTCCCCGGATTTCAAAGGATAAATGACGCAATACTTGTTTCTCTTTATAGCAAAAGCTCACATTACAAAACTCAATACTCTGAATTTCTGTTCCGGGGTCCTCCCCATCGTAATCCTCCGGTATCACTTCCTCATACTCCAGAAAAGTCCGCAGATTCCACACAAAAAGTCCGTTTTTAAAACCCTTCATCAAGGATTCTGTAAACCCAATTAATATCCATGTAGTAGATACCATCATACTGGTAATCACCGAAAGTTCCGCCAGTGAGATCGTATGGCTTACCAAAGCCCTGTAAGCTCCGTAGATCAGCAGCCCCTCAAAAATAAAGCTAAACGTAAATATGACACGCAGCCAGTGGAAAACCATACCCTTTTTCGTGTACTTATGGGTACACTGAATAAGCCCCTGTATGGCCTCCTGATAGTTTCTTTGCATCAAAGCAAACGCACTGGTCAGACGTATTTCCTTCGCATAATCCGTCATGTACATGACACGGTTTACATACGCTATTTTGCGGTTATAGGGAACCATATCCTTGTTTCGCTCAAAGTCTATCTTCCCCAAGACTTTGTTGAAGCAAAAGTTCCCCAGAATAGGAAACCCTATAAATAGTACTGCATACCTGTCCACTTCTAAGAGAAATAGAAATGCTGCAACGGACGCCATCACCCCAAATGCAATCCCCCAGATCACATCTACTGTTTCTATAAGACGCTCATCTGCCTTCTCCATGGCCAACGTGTATTTGTTATAAAATTCGCTGTCTTCGTAGCAGGATAGTTCTACATTTCTGGACTTCCGAAACAACTTTTTGCTCAGTTCCCTGTTCACAATAATGGTTGTAATCGGTGTCACTGTTCCATCTACATAACTGTTATATAGGGAGATGCTTGCAAATACAGCCACTGTGACCCCGATAAATATCATAATTGTAGAAAATTCCTGCTCCGTTTCCAATGCATTCATCACAAAACGCATAAAAAAGGCACTGTAAAATAGCCACTCAAAATATCCTAAGAACCGGATAATAGCTTTATGCAATACTTGTCTGGGACATATCTGCCACATAAGCCGCAGTGCATATAAATTGTTATGAAACGCCTCTTTTCCTTTGTTCATTTCGTTCTCACCCCCAATCAAAATTTATTTATATTATACAAAAGAACAATACTATTTACCACCAACATGAAAGTGCTTTTTGGCACCTTCCAGTTGCAATCTAAAAAACCTTACCGACACCCCGCACATCTCAACGAATATCAGTAAGGTCTTTCATTTCTTTACACAATCTTTACACAATCTTTACACAATCGCCTTTTTCGGGCATTTCTCCTTGCACGCTCCGCAGCCAGTGCACTTGCTCTGGTCAATGTGTGCATGGAAATCTGTCACGGTCACTGCCTCTGACGGACACACCTTCACACAGAGACTACACCCGATACACCCTGTCTGGCATGCTTTCATGGTGACAGGTCCCTTGTCCTTAGAGCTGCACGCCACAACCGCTTTTGCATCATAGGGAATCAGCTCTATAAGCTGTTTGGGACACGCAGCTACACACTTGCCGCACGCCTTGCACTTCTCCTTGTCAACCTTTGCGATACCGTTTACAATGTGAATCGCATCAAACGGACAGGCACTCACACAATTGCCATATCCCAGACACCCATAATTGCAGGATTTTGCACCGCCATCTGGCACATAACGAACCATTCCACAGTCCTCAACGCCTGAGTACTCATAGATTTTTGTCGTCTTGTCACAGTCCCCTGCACATTTCACAAACGCTGTCATTCTGACAGACTCTCCCGCCTTAACGCCCATGATGGCGGCAATCTTTTTGCCGACTGGATCGCCGCCGACCGGACAGGCATTGACTGGCGCCTCACCCTTTGCGATCGCTGCCGCCAGACCTGAGCAGCCGGGATACCCACAGCCGCCGCAATTATTTCCGGGAAGAACGCCCAGCACAGCCTCCTCCTTCTCGTCCACAGCCACTTTAAATACAATACTTGCAATGCCGAGGAAAATGCCCAGAAATAAACCTACACCGCCCACAACGACCACGGCAGTCACTATTGCCGATATATTCATATGCTACTCCTTTCCTCACTACAGCAATCCCGAGAATCCACAGAAGGCTATTGCCATCAATCCCGCCGTGATCAGCACGATCGGCATTCCCTTGAAGGACTCTGGTATGTCATTGTACTCCATTTTTTCACGGATTCCAGCCAGAATCACAATCGCAATCAAAAATCCAACTGCGGTAAATAACCCGCTTGCGATGCTAAAGCCAATTCCATAATTTTTCTGTACATTTGTCAGCGCGATACCCAGCACCGCACAGTTTGTCGTAATCAATGGAAGATATACACCAAGCGCCTGATACAGACTGGGCACATACTTTTTCAAAAACATCTCTACAAACTGAACTAACGCCGCGATAACCAAGATAAAGACAATGGTCTGCAAATACTTGATATCAAAAGGCACCAAGATGCATTGATAGATTACAGCCGCCACACCAGAAGCAATCGTGATGACAAAGATTACGGCGCCTCCCATGCCAACTGCGGTATCTACCTTCTTGGATACGCCGAGGAAAGGGCAAAGTCCCAAAAACTGACTGAGCACGACATTGCTCACCAGCGAGGAGCTGATCATCAATATTAACAAATCCTTAACCACATCCAGCATTTCTTATCCCTCCCTCTTCTGATTTGCTTTTGCGTCCGCAACAGACCCGGGCGCGCCGTCCACATCGACAAACCGGTGCGCGCAACCACTGTCAGAACAGTTTGCACAGTCAGAGCTGCAACCTGATTGGATTTTGTCCACATTCTGTCCTTTTTCCTGCATCTTTCTCTTGACGCGGTTCTGCAAAGCCGTCAGTGCCGCCAGCACGAAAAACGCGCCGGGTGCAAGCACAAAAATACTGATTGGTACATACTCGATCGGCTCTGCCAATCCGAATACGGACGAAATGCCGCCAAGTACTTTATTGATCACTGGTATGCCAAAGAACTCACCAGCACCCAAAAGCTCTCTCACAGCACCGATTGCCGTGAGTGCCACCGTAAACCCAAGCCCCATGCCAAGACCGTCAAATATGGACGGAATCACAGGGTTCTTGGAGGCAAAGGACTCTGCCCGCCCCAAGATGATACAGTTTACAACAATCAGTGGAATATATAATCCAAGCGCCGAATAGAGACTGGGAATGAACCCCTCTAACAATAATTCCACCATCGTCACAAAGGAAGCCACGATGACGATAAATGCAGGGATTCTCACCCTGTTTGGTATAATGTGTCTCAGCAGTGAAATAATGGCATTGCTCAGCACCAACACTGCTGTCGTCGTCAAGCCCATGCCAAGACCATTGACAGCTGATGTTGTCACCGCCAATGTCGGACACATGCCAAGCGCCAGCACAAAGGTAGGGTTTTCTTTCACAAGCCCATTGAAAAAGATTTCCATAGAGCCTTGCCTTGCTTCATTGTTGATGTCACTCATCTATGCCACCTCCCGCTTCTGATAATACTGAATGAAAGAACATCAAGCCGCCATTCACGCCGTTTACGATCGCGTTGGTGGTGATCGTCGCGCCGCTGATCACGTCAATCTCACTGTCATTTGCCGCGCCGGATTTTGTGTATGTAAAGCTTTCCACCTGCTTGTTCTCAAACTGAGGCACCAGCACATCACCCGCTTTCATGCCGAGTCCCGCTGTCTCCGAGATACTTAACA
Organism: uncultured Lachnospiraceae bacterium; assembly: GCA_910586405.1. Lineage (GTDB taxonomy): Bacteria > Bacillota > Clostridia > Lachnospirales > Lachnospiraceae > COE1. Next base: position 6,261 of record CAJUII010000093.1, on the reverse strand, counting down.
GCGAGATGCCGTTGAGTGTGCCGTCGAGCGTCACGCCCATAGAAAACTGGATATCACCGCCATAACCCTCATGGTCTGTCACCGTGATCACATAGCCTAGCAACTGCCCGGAACCATCAAGCGCCTGCATCACCTCATTAATATCCATATTAAGGTCACTCCCGCTCATAAAATACGCCGTAGGACCATCCTCTGCCGCCAAAGCCTCAAAGACTTCCGCCTCTGCAAAAACCTCCTTGCACGCCGCCGCCTTTGCCTTTGCTTTCTGCTCTGCGATAGGCGCCTTCGTGACATCGTACACAAATCCCAGCAATAGCCCTGCCGCAAGCGTGATCACAAAGAGAATGAGCGCATCTTTGATCATTGATTTCCTTTCGTTATCCATACTACGCAGCCTCCTTTTTTGTTTTCTTTTTACCAAAGGCAGTAGGCTTTGTCACCTTCTCGATCAACGGCACCAGCAAATTTCCTAAGATAATCGCATAGGAGACCCCTTCCGCTGACGGTCCAAAAATTCTGAAAATACCTGTCATAATCCCCAAAAAAATGCCGAACACATACTGTCCGTTTTTCGTGATTGGTCTTGTGACATAATCTGTCGCCATGAAAAATGCGCCCAGCATCAGACCGCCGCCTGCAAGCTGCGCCACAATATAGTCAAGCTCCAGCCCATGCCCGCTAAAGAGCACAATAAACACAACAAAACTAAGAATATAGGCCCCCGGCACGCGCAAGTCGATCACCTTCATCACCAGCAAAAACGCTGCACCGATCAAAAGCGCGATCATGCTTGTCTCGCCAATTGTTCCGGCTGTGCGGCCAATGATCATGTCAATCAGCTCTGGTGCGCCCTCACCTGCCTTGATTGCCGCAAGCGGCGTTGCGCCCGTATAAGCATCACAATCAAAATTCGTCATAATAGACGTAAATGATATAATCAGAAAACATCTGGCGCCAAGCGCAGGATTCATAAAATTCTGTCCCAGACCGCCAAAGAGCATCTTTACGACAATGATCGCAAACACTCCGCCGATCACACCGACCCACAAGGGTGCTTCCGGCGGTAGATTCAATGCCAGCAGCAACCCTGTGACCACCGCTGAAAAATCCCCGATTGAGATTTCCTTCTTCATACATCTGTCATATATGTACTCGGACAGCACCGTTGCCGACACAGTGATCATCACCAAAAACATCGCGTGCATACCGAAATTAAATATCCCAAATATCATCGCCGGAAGCAGCGCAAGCGCCACGTACTGCATGATGCGCGACGTTGTGTCCTTCGAGCGTATATGTGGGTTTGATGATACCTTAAACATTTTTTCCACGTCCGTCCCTCCCTATTTCTTCCTCTTTCCGAGAATCGTTTTCCGCATGGATTTGATCGACTGGGTAAGCTGGCGTTTTGCTGGACAGACAAAACTACAGCAGCCGCACTCGCAGCACTCCATCCCGTCATTTGCGACAAAGGCTTCCTCATCCCCATGCTGTGCAAGAACAGCAAGCTTTCGTGGAACGATTCTTCCCGGACAGGCATCTACACAGCGCCCACAATTGATACAGGGACTCGGTGCCATCGCAGACACTTCATCCTTTGTCAAGCATAAAAGTGCAGAAGCCGTCTTTGTCGTCGGCACATTCAAATCAAACAGTGCAAATCCCATCATCGGACCGCCTGAAACCACCTTTTCCGGCTCGGTCTTAAAACCGCCTGCCTCCTCGATCAAATCATGATAATTCATGCCAATCCGTACATAGAAGTTCCGCGGATCATTGACAGCATCACCTGTTACAGTGACAATCCTGTTCATCAGCGGCTTTCCCTCCGCAACCGCATGATAAACCGCCACAATCGTATCGACATTGTCAACAACACAGCCTGCATCTGCCGGAAGCATCGAAGAATTGATCTCCCTGCCTGTCGCAGCATAAATCAACTGACGCTCCGCCCCCTGCGGATATTTTGTTTTCAACGCCTTTACTGTTATTTTACTCTCCTGTTCTGTCAGCCGTGTCAGAAGTTCTATACAGTCTGGTTTATTGTCCTCCACTGCCAGAATCCCCTGTGCATGGTCAAATAACCGAAGAATGATCTTCAGTCCGTCGATCAGCTTCTGCGGCTCCTCCAACATTCTTCGGTAATCCGACGTCAGATATGGTTCGCACTCCGCACAGTTTGCTATCACATACTCTATTTTTTCCGGCTCTTTGGGAGACAGCTTCACATGGGTCGGGAAGCCTGCGCCGCCCATACCTACCACACCTGCCTCCTTGATCAACTCCAGAATTTCCTTTTTGTTTAGTTTTTCAGGATCATGTGCAGTGTACTCGACTTCCTCCAAGAGTCCGTCATTATCAATGATAATAGAATTGACCAGATCGCCCGTAACAACACGTCTGGGCTCTATGGTTTTGACTGTACCAGACACCGTCGCGTAGATCGGTGCCGAGACAAATCCTCCCGCCTCCGCAATTTTTTGACCAGCGAGTACTTTGTCCCCCTTTTTTACCACCGGCACTGCCGGCGCGCCAATATGCTGACTGAGTGGATACACCATTTCGCCTTTCGGCACAATGGTTTTCATGGGCTTATCCTTTGACAGTTCTTTGCCTTCATAGGGATGTACGCCGCCTCGAAATGTTAGTTTTGCCATTTCCGCTCCTTCTTTCCTTTTTATTTTGATGAAAACATCAAACACGCTAGATATATTATACTATCTTTTTATCATAATTTCACTAATTTTTACGAAAATATAATATTTTTTGTATTATTTTATTGCATTATTGCTAGAGCATGTTTCTCCTTTTGCAACAATGATACAAAAATATTTTGGGCTGGATAGATATTTGACATCAGATAGTACATGTGATAAGTTATATTTATAGAAAATTTGCAGTTATTGGCATTCAGAAAGGATTATGCGGTTCACCACTATGAAATGCATTCAAAAAAGCCTAGGAATTTTATCCCCCAAGTATCCGATCGAAAATTTGTGTATTCCCCGACAAACACTTTTCATTGATATAGAGACTACCGGGCTGTACGTACACAGCTCGAATCTCTATATGATTGGCTGTGCCTATCTCGCCGAAACGCCCGACAAACCTGCGTGCTGGCGCACAATCCAGTGGCTTGCAACCAATTACGAGGAGGAAATTCATGTTCTGAACGCCTTTGTGACATTTTCCAAGACATACCGCTATCTGATACATTTTAATGGAAACCAGTTTGATATTCCCTATCTTCAAAATAAGATGCAGCAGTACAATATTCCGTTTCGCTTTGACGAATTTGAGGGAATTGATATCTACAGGCGCATTGCGCCCTACAAGACGTTCCTAAAACTTCCTGACTGCAAACAAAAAACCATCGAAAATTTTGTCACTGCCACTGTTCGGGAAGATCAATTTACAGGCGGCGAATTAATTGACGTATATCATGAGTATGTACTCCATCATGATGAAGAGAAAGAGCACTTTCTCCTGCTTCATAACGAGGAGGATCTCAAAGGAATGCTTGAAATCGCTGCCGCTCTCGCCATTCCTGACTTATTCCGCCTTCCAGTCACCGTCACGAGAGTTCAGGCAAACTATTACAAGGATATCAATCAAAAGCAGTGTTCCGAAATTATCATGAACCTCAAACTTCCTACAGCCCTGCCGACAGAATTGTCCTACGGGGCAAATGGCTGTTATTTCAACGGCTGTGGTATAGACGGCAAACTGCGTGTTCCCGTCTATGAAGGCGAGTTAAAATATTTCTATTCCAATTACAAAGAATACTATTATCTTCCAAAAGAGGACACTGCCATGCACAAGTCTGTCGCCTCCTTTGTAGACAAGACTTACCGCAAACAGGCGACTGCAAGAACCTGTTATACCCGCAAAATATCTACCTATCTCCCGCAATGGGAAGTCCTGTTTACGCCATTTTTCAAGAGGGATTACGATGACAAGGACTTGTTCTTTGAACTGACCGATGAATTAAAAACGCAGCGTGAAGCTTTTAATGTGTATGCACATCATATTTTTGAAATGATGGGAGCGTCTCAATCGAGTAGAAAAGATTCATCGTGTTCAATCAAGTAGGGAAATTTTACCTTCCCCTGCTCGCCGCACGACACTTTTGCGGCTTATTTCCTCTGTACGGGTCTGTGCATAAAAAACCCAGAATGATTCATAAAAATCATCTGGGTTTTTGTAAGAACTATTTGTTCTTAATATAGAAGAAAGAATTTTTCCTCTCGTAGTTAATCTCTTTATAGTTCATAATCTGTTCCGTGCTTCCTATAAACAGAATACCTTCCGGTTTCAATGCAGTATTAAACTTCCGAAATACCTCATCTTTTGCCTCCTCCGTAAAATAGATCAATACGTTTCGGCATACGATCAGATCACATCTGTCTGGATAGGGATCTTTCAACAGATTGTGCTGTTTGAACTGCACTCTTGATTTGATATCATTGGAAATCTGGTAAGAAGGCCCTACCTTGGTGAAATATTTCTTTTTGAACTCATCTGGCACTGATGCGATGCTCTTCTCATTATATAAACCAGTTTTCGCCTTCTCGATCACCTGCTTGTCAATATCTGTAGCAATGATATTAATCTGATTCAGTGGTATATGTTTGGAAAATGCCATTACAAGGGAATATGGTTCATCTCCCGTAGAACATGCTGCACTCCAAATTTTCAGATTTTTGCCAAACCGCCCGATCAACTCTGGTATAATCTCTTTGTCCATCAGTCTCCACTGCTCAGGGTTTCTGTAAAACTCAGATACATTGATGGTAAGATAATTGACAAAATCATCAAAGACAACCTTATCATCTCTTAGCTTTGCGACAAATTTATCGTAGCCTGTCACTTTATGTTTCGCAATCAGCGTGTCAATCCGACGCTTCATCTGTTTTTCTTTGTACGCATTTAAATCTATCTTGGTCAGTGCAAAAACTTCTTTTTTGAAATATTCATAATCAAATGCCATGAGTATTCCCCTTTCTCTATTTTTATTTTTCCTTGCACACTCCCTAATTATGTACTGATCATCAGCACATGCACGCGAATAAACGAATATGATACCAGAGTCAGACACTCCGATATCATATCCATATTTACACCTATTTTTATTCAGCGTCCTCTGCTTCCTGCTTTGCAATCACTGCATCTATATCCACAGATACAACATCCGAATCATCTTCTGCTGACTCTACAGGAGCTGCCTCCTTTGCTGTATCTGGTACGAGCAATGCCTTGATGCTGAGGCTGATTTTCTTGCCCTCCTCATTGAAATCAACAACCTTTGCGGTCACTTCCTGTCCTACAGACAGTACATCGGACGGCTTCTCGATATGCTCTTTTGCAATCTGAGAAACGTGAAGCAATGCATCAATACCCGGTTCAAGCTCTACGAATGCGCCAAAGTCTGTCATTCTGGCAACCTTACCTGTCACTTCATTGCCAACTGCATACTTGGTCGATGCGTTCTTCCAAGGATTTGAATCATCAAACTTCAATGACAGTGCCACTTTTGTTCCATCAATATCTTTGATCAATACCTTCAAAGTCTCGCCAACCTTGAATACCTTCTTCGGATTCTCAACACGTCCCCATGACATCTCTGAAATATGAAGCAGACCATCCACTCCACCGAGGTCAATAAACGCACCAAAATCTGTTACATTTTTAACTGTACCTTCAATGACATCACCCGCACTGATCTTTTCAAATAACTCTTTCTGCATCTCAGCTTTCTTTGCAACGATAAGCTGCTTGCGGTCGCCAATGTATCTTCTTCTCTTAGGATTATATTCACTGATCACAAACTCTATGTCCTGTCCGGCATATTTATTCAGATCTTTCTCATATACATCTGATACAAGACTTGCTGGGATGAAGATTCTCACCTCATCAACCACGACGCTCAAACCGCCGTCTAATACCTGTGATACCTTTGCCGTCAATACCTCTTTATTGTTGTATGCTTCTTCAATTCGCTTGTTGCCTCTGTCGGCAGCAAGTCTCTTGTAGGTTAAGAGCACCTGCCCCTCACCATCATTGACTTTGAGAACCTTAACCTCCATCTTGTCACCAGGATTCAGGATTGCTGTAAGGTCAACGTTCGGTTCATTGGTGTACTCGTTACGTGTAAGAATACCATCTGACTTGTAACCGATGTTAAGGATTGCTTCATCAGGCTTAACGTCGATGACTGTACCTTCAATTACCTCTCCTGTATGAATAGTTTTTAATGATTCT
>CAJUII010000092.1 GCA_910586405.1 uncultured Lachnospiraceae bacterium | reverse complement strand
TCCACCATCGTAATTCGAAAAGGCACTTACTGTTTTTAAAAATGTATTTGTAATCGTTTCTTTGAACTCTATTGTTCTTGTTTCACGCATACACTGATCTCCCTTTCCAATTTTATTGCTTATATTATAAACAGAAATACGCATAAAATCAATCGTATTTTTTACGATTGATTTTATGCGTATTTTGGAACATTAAGTTTTAATTTCCTGCCACATCAAGGCTCTTTCAGAAATGGTGTAGTAGTGTAGTAAGTGCCGTTTAAGTTTAGAAATCCATTGATTTTATTGGCTTTTTAGGACTTTTCAAGATATTGCCGTGGCAGACAAAAAGTATTTTTATCATTTTGATTGTATCCTTTCATACCGATTTCGTGTTGATACTATTCTCAATATTTTGATTGTATCATAATCAAAACATGTCATATCAAAACAAATTTTATAGATTATTAGCGGAACGCTAATTTATAAATTCGAACACTCATCCATAATTGTGATTATCAGTTTTATAGATTGAATCCATTACAGATCGCATACTGCGTATCTGACAGTCAAGGTGAAGAAGCGGTTCATACATTAAGCTGATCAAAAGATTTAATCAAAAGATTCCATATAAATAATCTGGAAAGTAATGGAATAGGCTAGGGGGACTATGTTATAATAAAAGAAAATATCATGTGTGATACATGATGTGAAATGAAAACAGAGGAGAGTAAGACATATGGAGATTGGAAACAATATGGGAATTTTGCATGGAGGAGACTATAACCCAGATCAATGGCTGGATTGCCCGGAGATTTTGGCAGAAGATGTGCGCTTGATGAAAAAGGCGAAGGTAAACTGTGTATCGCTGGGAATCTTTGCGTGGAGTAAACTGGAGCCGGAGGAAGGGAAGTATGATCTGGACTGGCTGGAAGATATGATACAGAATTTGTATGAAAATGGTATTTACACCATTCTGGCAACGCCAACAGGTGCAATGCCGCACTGGTTGTCAAATCAGTACGAGGAGGTGCGGCAGGTTGGAGAAGATGGGATTCGATACAATTCGGGCAAGAGACATAATTATTGTCCTAGTTCTCTGATTATGAGAGAAAAGACAAAACAGATAGATCAAAAACTTTCCGTGCGTTTTGGCAGGCATCCGTGCGTGATCGGGTGGCATATTTCGAATGAGATTGCCAATAATGGCAGGGATGGTTCCTGCCACTGCGAGAATTGTCAAAATGCATTCAGGACATGGCTGAAAGAAAAATATGGCTCGCTGGAGTGTTTGAATAAGGCATGGTGGACGTCATTTTGGAGCCATACGTACACGGACTGGTCGCAGATTCAGAGTACATCCTATCGCGGCGAAGATCTGCTGCATGGACTGAATCTTGACTGGAAACGTTTTGTCAGCAGTCAGCAGTTGGATTTTTGCAAGGAGGAAATCCGCGTTGTGCGCAGCCACAGTGCGCTGCCAGTCACGACAAACTTGATGGCATTTTTCCGACCGTTGGATTATTTTCAGTGGGCAAAAGAATTTGATTTTGTCTCATGGGATTGTTATCCGAATTGGCACAGTGGTGAGGACGAGTTGCAGACGGCAGCCGAAGCGGCGGCATCTCACAGTCTGGTGCGGAGTTTGAGGAATGATACCTTTTTGATGATGGAGAGCACGCCTTCCATAGTGAACTGGCGGGATATAAACCGGCTGAAAAGACCGGGAATGCATGCGTTATCCTCCCTTCAAGCGATTGCGTGCGGCTCTGACAGTGTACAGTATTTTCAGTGGCGCAAAAGCAGAGGAAGCAGTGAGAAATACCACGGCGCAGTTGTCGATCATAAGAATGGAGAGAATACAAGAGTTTTTCGAGATGTGGCACAGCTTGGGGAGCGTCTTGAGAAAATTTCTGCCAAAGTAATAGGCACATGCAATCAGACACAGATCGCGATGATATTTGACTGGGAAAACTGGTGGGCAGTGGAGGATGCCTATGCCATAGACAACAATATACAATATCTGCCGATATTCCTCGCATATTTTCGTCCCTTGTGGGAAATGGGGGTGGATGTGGATATCATTGATATGACCTGTGATTTAGATCAGTATGAGGTTGTTATCGCGCCGTTAAATTATATGTATCGCGAAGGCTACGCGGAGCGTGTAAAAAATTTTGTGGCGCGCGGAGGATGTTATATCACTACCTGTTGGAGTGGAGAGGTGAATGATACAGATTTAGTTTATCTGGACAAGCATCCCTTGGAAGATGTCCTGGGAATTGTGCCAGAGGAGATGGATGTGCCAGACGGTTATTGCGAGAACAGTATCGTATATCAAGGGAAAGACTATCGAATCCAAGGAATATGCGGATTGGTCCACACGAAAAGCGCAGAGGCGCTTGCAATGTATCAACATGACTTTTATGCGGGATATCCTGCACTCACTCGAAATACTTATGATAATGGAGAGGCGTATTACATTGCATCTATGAATGAAGAAAGTTTTTTGAGAGATTTTTATCATGAAATCTTGCAAAAGAGAGGACTGGGATGCAGCCTACAGATCAAACTGCCAAAAGGAGTCACGGTCAATGAGCGCAGAAATTCTGAGCGGAAGTTGTGGTTTTTGCAGAATTTTAATAGGGAGGAAGTGGAGGTAGAGCTGTTAGATACCTATAGAAATATAGAGACAGGAGAATGTTTATCAGGAAAGATCACAATGCGATCATTTGAGTGCATGATATTGGAGCACACAATATTATAGCGTTTGTGTTTATTTGCAGAGTGGCAGCTTATTCACGGTAAGTCACCACTCTGTCTCCTTCTAAGATTCTGGTCTTTCCGTCAGGAATCAGAGATTCCTCGCCGCGCATGATCATCGCAATCAGCTCGTCAGGCGCCAGATTTAAATCTGCGATCGTGCGGTTGCACCACGAATGATACCGGTCAATAAAAATCTCGTCGAGCAGCTCATCACCGCTTGGGTTGTATGATGGCGCACTCAGAATCACGCTGTCACCGGCAAGAATCAGTGTATCGCCCTTTGTGATGATGGTTTCATGATTTCGCTTAATCATCAGTGCAAGGGACCCTGTCGGGAAGGATACTTCCTTGACGAGTTTGTTTTCCCAGTTGTGCCCTTTGGGTATGTACATGCGAATCAGTGTGATGGAAGCGTCCTCCTGATAATCGTTGAAGGTCTTGCGGACATCTTCATTTTCGTCGATCATATCCAGTTTCTCAGCGACTCTTGGAAGCAGCGTACCCTGTATGGCAACCGAGAACAGCGATACCATAAAGACAATGTGGAACAGGTTGTGCGGCATGATGACGCCGCCCGCCACTGCCATAATGGCAAACACCGAGGAGGAGGCGCCGCGCAGTCCTGCCCATGACACCAGCAGACATTGGCGCGCAGAACAGTGAAAAGGTTTTAGCAGCAGGAAAACGGCAACAGGTCTTGCAATCAAGGTAAGAATGGTCGTGATCACGATTGCGGTGAGGATACCGTCTGACATTTCATGCGGAATGGTCAGAAGTCCCAGCAGGAAAAAGATCAAAATCTGCGCAAGAGAGGTAACACCGTCAAAGAATGGTATTAACGTAGCCTTGCTCTTAATACGGCTGTTGCCGATAATAACGCCCATAATATAGACGCTTAAATAGGCATTTCCGCCAAGAATCTGCGACAGGGCATAGCAGATTAGGACCATGGCTATCATAAAAATCGTGTCAAGCCCCTCTGATACGAGTGTCGTCTTGGTCATCAGACGGATGGTCAGCAGTGCAAAAACCAAACCGACCAGCGAGCCGACAACTAATTGCAGGAAGATGCGCATCACAATATGCTCTGATTCGCCGGAATAAATAATTCCCAGTGCAATAAAGGTCAGCATATATGCCATAGGGTCATTACTGCCGCTCTCCATCTCTAACAGGGAGGCAGTGCTGTCCTTGAGATTTAGTTTTTTCTGGCGCAGAATGGCAAACACGCTCGCAGCGTCCGTGGAACCAAGCACTGCACCGACCAGAAAGCTTTCCGGCCATGTATAGCCAAGCACTAGCTTTACAAAGAGGGCTGTGACTGCCGCTGTGACGGCTACGCCAATGGTAGATAGAAGGACAGACTTTACGGCTACGCCTTTTGCAAGCTCCCATTTCAGGTTAAAGCCGCCGTAGAACATGATAAACAGCAGTGCGATAGAACATATATTCTCGGCAAGCTTATAGTCGTTAAATGGTATCTTAAAGATGCCATCACTGCCAAAGAGCATACCGATAAACATAAACAGAATCAATGCCGGCATTCCAAATCTGCCGGAAAATTTTTCTGCGATCACACAGAGCAGAATCACAACTGCTACGAGGAGTAGGATAAAAGTCATAAAGCCGTCCTTTCTATATTAATAATCTAATAATCCAAAATAAAAATCTTTCATGATTTAGTACGTTAAAGTGCATCTATATATCATACTAACGTTTTCTGGAAGAATATGCAAGCCACGTTATAAATTTTTAATACTTTATAAAAACTTTAATCATAGAGTGACGCATGGTACTTTGCTTTGCGGTAAATTTTATAGAAAATAACTGCAAAGAGTGAAACGACGATGTAAAGTGTAGAGAGTGCGCCTGTAACGCCGCCAATAAAAACCAAAATCCATAAAAATATATTCATATCAAATAAAACCTCCAAATCAATCCAATCATATATGTATTTCATTCATTATTTGTTTTGTGCGTTTTTTTGCTCTGTCTGTGCGTTTTCCCCGCCAGAGGAGTTCGAGCTGCCGCCCGCCTCGTAAATGCAGGTGAATATCCCCGCGCCGACAGCGATCACCACCATAATGCTAAATATAATATTTTGAAACATGATAAAAAACCTCCATATATAGAATAAAAAACATCGCGAAAAAGGCGCTCAGAAGCAGCAGTGGTACACTGAAAAAGGGTACACGAAAAAAGCCGCTATGAATTTCTGCAAGAGCGTCCAAAATACAAGATAAATTCCTTATGCTATATGGGATTTTTTGCCATCATTTTTGTGGATATAATCCAGAGTCCTGTAACTGTACTGATTTTTGTATGCGTCAGTACGCAGACAGGAATTTTTGAAAGAAAGATACAACAGAAGAATACTGACCAGAAGCAGCGCGGCACTGAGACACAGACCGATGCGCAGCACTGTAAAAGGGCGCACAGACTGCCGTGTCAGGACAAATTCTGAAAGCAAGCTCATAGAGCTTTTTTCATAGAAAATATGAGTGTCCGCAACATGGTTCGCAGCTTGCAGCGAGGCAGCATGGAACGAATCAGAGACATGCGAAAAAGAGGAATCCGTGTGAATATCCTCACAGTAAATTCCCTGTACAAGCATCAATAGTATGAATATGGCGCATAAGAGCCTGCTATGTACAATTTTTCTCATGTCATTCGTTGCCTCATTTCCGGCAGTTTTGATGTACCCGTGCGACAGCAGATCAGTTGCGTGAAAATCATACTGCTGTACGATGTGGGTGTTTTGTAACTATACCACAAATAAAGTGGTTCTTCAAGTAAAATATTTGAAAATAATTTGTTGAAAAGCTTTTAGTTCCGCTTTATTCTGTGATATGCTATTGATATCAGTAAAACGAGGAGTACATCGATAAGAAAGGGATTTGTATGAGATTTGAATTTGACAAAAAGAACTGGACAAACATAACGGAAGGGGAAAAGGACTGTTATCTGCTCACAAACGGACTGGGCGGTTACAGCAGTCTGTCTGTGATCGGGGCGGCAGCAAGGGGTGATCAGGCGCTTCTGATGTCCGCGAAGAGGGCGCCGAATGTCAGAGAACATCTGGTGTCAAATATTTTCGAAAAGCTGGTCATAGATGGTCAGGAGTATATATTGACATCACAGCGTATGCAGTCAGGAAAAGATTATGAGGGATTTCGGTACTTGGAGCAATTTGTCTATGACGATTTGGACGAAAAGGCACCTGTCTGGACATTCCGTGTCAGCGAAGTGACGGTCAGGAAGCACTTGTTGATGGTGCATGGCAAAAATACAGTTGCTCTGTGGTATGAGCTGGACAATCCGTCTGGGAAGGAGGTGTCTTTGGAACTGACGCCGCTGTTTCGTTTCACTTCCAAAAAAGAAGAGTTTGATGCCGCACAGCAACTCGAGGAATATAAGCTTGCGCTGTGTGATGAGGCAGCAGCGGGCGCACAGGACAAGCAGTACTGTATCACAGGCGGGGATAGGCAGCTTTATCTTGCGACGAATGCGGCACTGTCACAAGAGCCGGCGCATTTGTTTGGAGAGATGTATTTCTCGCAGGATGAGCGCGACGGGCGTGTGGCATTTGGCAATGCTTTTGTGAACTGTACGTTAAACTGTACATCAAAGAACATCTATCTTCTGCTTAGCGCCGAGAAGCCAGATGCCTGTGCACAAGAATGCTGTCACGAGTTTATGCGCCAGAACAGCGCGCGCAAAAGCCAACTGCTCACACAGGCAAATCTGTCCTCAGACCTTGGACGGCAGCTTGTGCTGAGTGCAGATGCGTATGTCGTGCGGCGGGATTCTACAGATGGCAAAAGCATTATCGCGGGCTATCCGTTTTTTGAGGACTGGGGACGGGATACCATGATTTCGCTCGCAGGAGCGACACTGGTGACTGGACGCTTTGAGGAGTGCAAGAGCATTCTTCGGACGTTTGCCAAATATGTGAAAAATGGACTGCTGCCCAATCTGTTTCCAGAGGGCGGTGAGAATCCGATGTACAATTCGGCAGATGCGCCGCTGCTGTTTGTGAATGCAGTGTATGAATATCTGGAGTACTCTGGCGACAAGGCATTTCAGGACGAGCTGCTGCCTGTATTAAAACAGATTATTGACGGATATCAACATGGCACAGATTTTCACATCGGCATGGACAGCGATGGTCTGGTCATGGCAGGTGCGGGGCTCGAGCAGCTCACATGGATGGATGTGCGTGTGGGTGATTTCCTGCCGACGCCAAGACATGGTAAGCCTGTGGAGATCAATGCGTACTGGTACAGTGCACTGATGGTGATGTATGCGCTTACACAGGATTCGAACTACCAAGAGCTTGCCTCAAAGGTCAAAGATGCATTTCAGGAGAAATTCTGGAACGAAAACGAACAGTGTTTAAAAGATGTACTGTCGGGCGGGAATGATGAAAATCAAATCCGGTGCAACCAAATCTGGGCGCTGACCATGCCGTTTACCATGCTTTCTGCTGAAAAGGAGGCGTCCATTCTCAAAAAAGTCAAAGATGAGCTGTACACGACGGTTGGCCTGCGCACGCTGGCAAAGGAGGACCCTGATTTTCACCGCGTTTACATCGGACCGATGGAGGAGCGCGACAGGGCGTATCATCAGGGAACCGTGTGGGCATTTCCGCTAGGGGCATATTACAGAGCCTGCATACGTTATGCAGGAAAGTGTGAGGACATGGCGGAGAAAGAGCGCATACAGACCGAGCTGGCAGAAGGCTTTGAGGCGCTAAATGCATGGCTTAGAGAAGGCTGTGTGTCCCAGATTGCAGAGATTTACGACGGGGAGACGCCAACAGTGTCAAGAGGGTGTTTCGCGCAGGCATGGAGTGTGACGGAGCTTCTGCGGGCAGTATATGATTACGAAAGAATGTAGAGGGAGATGTTCGAAATGGCAAAACTATACGAAATTGATTTTGCAGCACTGAGCGGCGCAGAGAAGTCCAAATTCATTCTTGATTTGAAAGATTTGGCGGAGGAATGCTTTGCGGCATATCCATTTGAAGTGACAATCAATGCGCAGCTTTTGATCTTTACACGATGGTGGAATTCTTACCGCCTGATGGTGCCTGAAATTCCTGCGCCAGAGATTTTGGATACTATTATGGAAATGCTGTGGGATTATCAGGAGGGAAAAATAGAGCCGTCTGAATTTATGCGGTTTGCAGACTGTCTGGACGCCGTAGTGATTGAGATTGCAACAGGCGATACGGAGAAATTGGACAAGGACGAGGCATATTATGACTTTAAGGCGCAGTATTTTTGGAACTGGGCAGAAGGGGAGCCTTATTATAATATTTTTTTAATAGATGCTTCTTCTTTATTTGAGGAAATCAGAGAGCACATCATTGACTGGAATTGTGTTCAGTCGATCGTGGATTGTGATCTCGCAGATCTCAAAGTTCCTTTTCTGGAGGAGATGGACGAAGCGCCCGACTGCACTGCCAATGTTTTAGAAAAATGGTCTCAGGAGGTTTATAACACACCGACATTTTGTGAGGTCATCTCCTTATTGCAGCGGGATATACAAAATGCGCTGTCTGGAATGCCCATGGCAGAGCTTAGAAAACAATATCAGAGTGAGTACGTATTCTCGCCGGAGGACTGTGCCAAGATCACGGAGGAAGCTTTTTGATGGCCATGAAAAAGCCAGCATGAAAAAAATTGCACCGCCATATTGAATTATTGTTAAAAATATGTCAAAATAATACTGTTCAGAGTTATTTCAGATATAGAAATTTTTGATACGCAGGAGGCTAAGCTATGAGAGGGATAGATACACAGGTCCGTAAAACACGGCGCGCGATTTTCAGAGAAGTGGCTAATATGGCATATCATTCCACAAATCTGGTGGATGATATGGAGGCACTTCCCTATAAACTCGCAGATGCAGAAAACTCACCTTATTGGGATAATATTTATCGTGAGCGGGAGATTATCCGCGAGCGCACACGCCTTGCGATGGGAATGTCGCTTCGCCCGGAGGACGAGCCAGTTCAGGTCAGTCAGGGCGTGGAGGAGAGTAATATTGACGAAAAGTATTATGAGCCGCCTTTGATGCAGGTGATTGCATCCGCGTGCAATGCGTGTCCAGAGAACCAGTACGAGGTTACAGACAAATGTATGGGTTGTCTTGCCCATCCGTGTAACGAGGTTTGTCCAAGAGGCGCGATCACGATGAAAAACGGGCGCTCTGTAATTGATCAGGAGAAATGTATCAAGTGCGGTAAGTGTAAGACTGTATGTCCCTATGATGCGATTTCCCACCAGCAGCGTCCATGCCTTGCACACTGTGGCGTGAATGCGATTCACTCTGACAGCCACGGCAGGGCTGTGATCGACGATGAAAAATGTGTTTCCTGCGGGCAGTGTATGGTGAGTTGTCCATTTGGCGCTATCGCCGATAAATCGCAGATTTTTCAGTTGATCCGCGCGATGCAGTCAGGCAGAAAAATCATTGCGCAGGTGGCGCCTGCGTTTGTGGGGCAGTTTGGACCCAAGGTGACACCGGATATGTTAAAGACCGCACTCAAGGAATTAGGCTTCTTTGATGTGTATGAGACGGCAATCGGCGCTGATATGGGCGCCATGACAGAGGCAGAGCACTATGTGAAAGAGGTCGCGACAGGTGAAGTGCCATTTCTGCTCACCTCATGCTGTCCTTCATGGTCGATGCTTGCCAAGAAATTTTTCCCGGAAACGATTGATAAAATCAGCAACGCGCTGACGCCGATGGTGGCGACTGCCAGAGTTATCAAGGAGAAACACCCGGACGCCAGTGTGGTATTTATCGGGCCCTGTGCCAGCAAGAAGCTCGAGGCAAGCCGCAGGACTATCCGCTCAGATGTGGACTTTGTGATCACTTTTGAGGAGCTGACGGGCATGTTTGAGGCGAAGGGTATTTTATTAGAGGAGATCAAGGCGATGGATGCCATGAACGATGCGACGGCTGCCGGGCGCGGCTACGGTGTAGCAGGCGGCGTTGCCAGCGCTATTGAGGGATGTATCAAAGAGTATTATCCTGACACAGAGATTCATATCGAACATGCTGAGAGTCTCTCTGAGTGCAAGAAGATTTTGATGCTTGCGAAGGCTGGCAAGAAAAACGGCTGCCTGATTGAAGGAATGGCGTGTCCGGGCGGCTGTGTAGCCGGGGCAGGTACGAACATTGCGATTCCGACAGCGACAAAAGATTTGCTCAGCTTCAAAAATTCTTCCGAACAAAAACTTCCGGGACAGGAGATGCGTCAGCCGGAGTGATAAGGTTATAAACAAGACTGTTGTAACATTTGTTACAGCAGTCTTGTTTTATGCACACAAATGCAGAAATTATTTTTGGCTTGATAACACAATCTCATATAGAGAATAGTTGCATTTTAGAGATTTCTTAGAGATAACTATGCTACAATGCCAGTGTACGAAAAACGAAAGGGTACATATGGAGGGATGTTATGAGAAAAAAGTCAATGGCTACGAAAATGGCAGCTTTATTCACTGCGGCGGCAGTTGGCATCACGGCAGCAGGCTGCGGTGCAAAGGACCAGACTGCCAGTAACGGCAATGCAAATGGTTCAGGCACGACAAGCGAGACCAGTGTAACAGACGAGAGCACCACCCAGTCTGGGGCAAATGATGAAGCGGGCGGCAGCGGAATGGGGCGCTATGTAGAGACGACAGCATTTGAGGGCGAAAATTTTTATGACCATGTAGAACGACAGATTTTCAGCGACGGGCAGATGGTATTTCTAAACAGTCTTACGGGGCAGAAAATTGTGTCAAAGGATAACGGGGCGACATGGAATGCCGAGACAAACGAGGCATTTTCGGAATTTGTTGCTACGCATTATCCGATTGCGTCAGCGATAGCGAAAGACGGAACGATTGCCGTTGTCGGTATGGACGAAATAGAAGGCACGGAGGACGAGTATGACTATAACCTCTATATTTTCAACGCAGATGAGACCGTAAAGCAGATTGAGATTGAACTGCCAGACGCACATTCGACACTGAGGACACTTACGTTTGACGAGCAGGGAACTCTGTATGCGTTTGTGTCAGGGGAGAGAGCTGTTTATCAGATCGATCCCGAAGCAGGGACAGCAGAGAAACTCCTGACGCTTGGAGAACCATTGGATCTGCTTGATTGCAGGGACGGCATTTTGATGTGCCTTTCTTATGAGAAGATTTTTTTATATGATTTGGCACAGAAAAGTCTGATTGAAGATGAAGTGCTTGACACCTTTATTGACGAGAATTATAAGGAGATGGCGTGGACGGGCGCAGGGTATACTACCTATGCTTTTCTGGGTGCGGACAAAACCATCTATGTAGCGGGAGATAAGGGATTGTACCGCCATGTCATCGGCGGCGGGGCAGTGGAGCAGGTGATTGATGGCAGCCTTTCTTCGCTGGGCGATCCGACATACAGCATTGTAGCAATGGCAATGAATGACAAAAATGAATTTTTTGCGTGGTACAGCGGCGGTAAAATCGTGAAGTTTTCCTATGATGCGACAGTGCCTACTGTTCCGAACGACAAGATTACAGTCTACAGTCTGAATGAGGATGATCTGGTGAAGCAGACGATATCTGCATATCAAACACAGTATCCAGATTTGTTTATAGAGTATCAGATTGGTATGGAGGAGGGCGGCGTCACAAGGGAGGATGCGCTCAAAAAGCTGAACACGCAGCTTCTAAGCGGCAGCGGTCCTGACGTGATCATGCTGGATGGCATCAACATTGATACTTATGCGGAAAAAGGGGTGCTGATGGATTTGTCCGATATCGTCAATGAAATAGACCAGACGGACGGACTTTACAGAAATTTAATTGATAACATACAGACAGACGACAAGATGTATGCTGTTCCGGCGAAGTTCTATATTCCAATTCTTCTGGGTGATGAAACGTATGTGAGCAGTGCCAATGATTACCAGTCGATTGCGGATATGGCGGAGAGGGCAAGAGAGGCATTTCCAGACACAAACATTCTGGGGGCATGTTCGTCAACCGGGATTATGCGGCGGTTTATGCCAGTGTGCGCACCGACATGGAAGAATGCGGACGGACAGCTTGATCAGAGTAAAGTGCGGGCGTTTCTCGAACAGTCCAAGAGACTTTATGATGTGGAGATGAACGGCACGCCGGAGGAGTATATCAAGATATACCAGCAGAATGTAATTGATGAGAACGGAGACAACTTTGAGGAAGGGCAATATTTTATGATGACGCAGAACACAATGTATATGATGGGAGAGTCGCCTTTTACCTACGGCGAGCTTGTAGATGCGTATACGTACAAGGACTTGTTATCTGTGCCAAGAATCAGCGGTCTGGAGAACACGCTGACAAAACTGATGAGCGGGCAGTGCAGCAATGTCTATCATCCTGCGTCAATTGCCGGAATCAACGCGTCATCCTCGAATGCAGATGCGGCGAAACAGTTCGTGCGTCTGATGCTTGGCGCAACGATTCAGGAGTCAATGCAGTTTGGGATTCCCATAAATAAAACGGCGCTTCCAGCGCAGTTTGCCTATGATGAGAGCAAACTTGGCGATGACGGCGGAGAGAGTTATATGGCTTTTTCGACAGCAGACGGGAAAAGATTTGACTATACGGTTTATCCGGTAAAGCAGGATGGAATTGATCAATTGGAGTCATGGATTGCACAGCTTGACACACCGTATCTGAGTGACACTGTGCTCGAAAGCGCTGTCTATACGGAGGGAGCGAAGTACCTTGAGGGCACACAGGACATTGACGCGGCGGTGAAGGCGATTGCGGACAGCGTAGAGCTTTATCTGTACGAATAGAAAAGTGCTAATTCGAACGCATAATTTAATGCTTATGTGCGGTAAAAAAATCAACCGAAAATTTCTTAGAAGATATCCTTAAATCCCCGAAATCCTGTCGAGGCAGGCTTTCGGGGATTTAATAGTTACAATTACACCCACGCCGTTTTTATCGGCATACAAGCTATTGCGGTGTGAATGATAACAGATTTTGCACACAAAATGCTAAAAGGCAAGCATTTTGGCGCATGATTC
>CAJUII010000091.1 GCA_910586405.1 uncultured Lachnospiraceae bacterium | reverse complement strand
TTTAGGTTCTGGTGGGCGACCGTGCAGGTTCAAGTCCTGTTATCCGCAGTCAAAGAACGCTTAAAATAGGCGTTCTTTTTATTTTGTGCTGTATTTCGTGTTGGGTGAATTGGAAAAAGGAAAAACTGGAATTTGTGATCAAATTGCAGGGTCCTCAAAAATTTTTAATGCAGGAGGGGAATACGTAAACAACATAAATAAAATGAATAAAATACAAACAAGCCAGCGAAGCAAAGTTGTATATCGACACATCTTTCTGGACAGCGTAAATCTGTAGGAGAGCCAAAATGCAATGAAGATGCTCACAAAAAAAGTGCTAAGATCCAGTACAAAGCAGTCTTTGCCAAGGACAGCAGTGTAGGAATAGAAAAAGAGCGGGATGAGAGCGGTTCCCGCTAAAATTCCGGCATAGAGTGCAGATGGAATCCCCGGATACGTAGGCTTTAATCTCCAGATCAATAAGAACGCGTATAAGAGCATTGGGAAAAACAGTAATTTCATGTGTTCCCATATAGACTCGTTGACGGGGGTGAAAAGTCCGACAACAGCAGTATTGTTGCACCAGTCATATAAAAAGTGGGCAAGTGTACCTGTG
Source organism: uncultured Lachnospiraceae bacterium (assembly GCA_910586405.1). Classification (GTDB taxonomy): domain Bacteria; phylum Bacillota; class Clostridia; order Lachnospirales; family Lachnospiraceae; genus COE1. Next base: position 12,370 of record CAJUII010000091.1, on the reverse strand, counting down.
ACGATGACAAAAAGAGCGCCAAAACGGAACGCATAGTTTAAATGTTTCATAGAATCCCCCATGCCGCCTTTGAGCGGCTCAAGATAGTAATAAAATTTCATACTTCTACGAATACCTCCGAGATAGTGTATGCAGACGGCATACAGTTATGCGGCAAAGCGCAAAATTCCCTTGCCAGATCTTTCAACAAAGTGTAAGATAAAGTAGGAAAAAACTTACCAGGAGAAATCATTTATGGAAAAAAATATATTAGAGTACAATTTCATGCGTAAAAAGGTGTCAAACAAAAATATGTTTGAACTTGAAGTGGAAGAAAAGCTGGGCAGAAATGATAATTGTTGGTGCGGTAGCGGGAAAAAGTACAAGAAATGTCACAGTTCTTTTGATGAAAAGTTGGACGAGTATCGGCGCAAGTGTGTGCTAGTGCCACCACGGCGCATTATTAAAAACCCTGAGCAGATTCAGGGGATTCGGGAGAGTGCCAAGATCAATATAGAAATCTTGGATTATATCGATGAACACATTCAGGAAGGAATCTCCACACAGGAGATTGACAACTGGGTGAGCAGTATCACCAAGAAGTACAATGCGACTGCGGCAACTCTTCATTATGAGGGATATCCCAAAAGTGTCTGCACCTCTCTCAACGATGTTGTGTGTCATGGGATTCCGTCGAAGAATGAGATTTTAAAGAATGGGGATATTGTCAATGTAGATGCTTCCACTATCTATAAAGGCTATTTCTCGGATTCTTCCAGAATGTACTGTATCGGCAATGTCTCTGCGGAGAAAAGGCGTCTGGTGGAGATTGCCAAGCAAAGTCTTGAGATCGGTCTGCAATATGTACAGCCATGGCGCAAAATTGGAGATCTGGGAGCGGCTATTCATGAGTTTGCCATGCAGAATGGCTACTCGGTTGTCAAGGAAATCGGCGGTCATGGTGTCGGTTTGGAATTTCATGAGGACCCGTGGGTCAGCTATGTATGTCATAAAGATACAGGAATGCTTCTGGTTCCGGGAATGGTTTTCACGATAGAGCCTATGATCAACATGGGAAAGGAGGACATCTATATATCCGATGATGATGGCTGGACGGTCTATACAGAGGATGGGCTTCCCTCGGCGCAATGGGAGATCCAGGTGCTTGTCACAGAAGAGGGGTATGAGATTCTTTCTTATTAAAATGAAATACAGAAATGGCATGGTGCGCTGAACATGTCATTTTTTGATTTTTACGGAGGGTTTACAGTGTTGCGAAAAAAGGATTTGGGATTGATCAGCGCAGTGCTCATATGTTCTGTGATTGCAGCTTTGTGTGTGTCGTCTGCGCAGAAAAAGGATGGTGAAAAGGTTCGTATCACCATAGACGGTGAGATATACGGCGAGTACAGCTTATCAGAGAACCGGACTATCACGATGGAGGAGCGGCTCGGATATAACAGGCTTATCATAGAGAAGGGCAGTGCTTATATGGCAGAGGCGGACTGTGCAGATCAATATTGTGTAGCGTACAAACCAATCTCAAAGAGCGGCGAGACGATTATCTGTCTGCCGCACAGATTGGTCGTGGAAGTAACAGGAATGTGGGATGATCAGCAGCCAGATGTGATTGTTCCGTAGTCGATGCAATGTTGAAGATGGAGGATGAAATGACGACAAAGAATGTGGCGCGCTGTGGTATGATGACAGCGCTGGCAATGATATTCGGATATGTGGAGGCGTTGATACCTTTTGATCTTGGCATACCAGGTGTGAAGCTTGGACTTCCGAATATCATTATTGTGCTTGCGCTGTATACACTTCCCGCATCTTGGGCGCTGGTGATACAAGTGATGCGGATTGTGCTGGTTTCCTTTCTGTTTGGCAATCTGTCCATGATGCTCTACAGCCTTGCAGGGGGGCTGCTTAGCCTTCTGGTGATGGTTCTGCTGAAAAAAACAGATTGGTTTTCCATCACAGGCGTGAGCATTGCAGGCGGTGTGAGTCACAATATCGGGCAGATGTCTGCCGCGGTTCTTTTGGTACAAAATCTAAAGATTGCATTTTATCTTCCGGCATTGCTGACGGCAGGACTTGTCACGGGCGGGCTGATCGGGATGCTTGTGCACAAGATCAAGCCGTTGATTCGATGGTGAGCGGGCGGCGTCTCAGTCGATCTTGTTCAGGGTGAAGTCGTCGATTGTTCCCCAGCCTTTGGCATTGCATTTGATACGTAAGCCGACAGTGAGTGTACCGTCGGTTACAGTGATGGAAGGGATGACTGGTTCCTGCCAGTTGGCATAGCCCTGTGCGGTAAAGGGGGCGGAGGAAACAGTATCATCAACTGATGCAAAGAGTTCCATCTCGGCGCTTTCATCGATATCACCACCCTGGAAGTACGCTTTTAATGTGTAGGTGCCAGGCGCCAAATCCGTAAATTCCTGTTCGATGGTAAAGTCCATATCGGACTCTGACCAGAAATGAAAAGCATATTCGCCAGTGTGTGCGTCGGGTTCCTTCTGCTGGAAATCTGTTGGATTATGATCTCCCGCATACGAAACCTGCCACATGGAGCTATCGGCATCCTCGAAGCTTGGATTGACAACATAGTTGAGCTGCTCTACCTGGATGGTACAATGAGCTTCTGTCGGGTTGTCGGAAGTGGCATTTTCGTCCAGGATTTTTCCACAGATTTCGTAAGTTCCGCCTTTGGAGGTATCGATGTTTTTGACTTGTTCTTCGTACCATTCAACGGGAAGAGCGGTATTCAGGGCGCGGTTGTTATATACGACGTCCACTGTGTCTGGAAGCGTCAGCTCTGCGTCAATATTGCATGTGATGGTCTGTGCTGTTACCATGTCGATCGCAGGTTCGGCGTTCGTGCCGTGTTTCAACCATTTGTAGGTGTTCAAGGATTCGAGTGGTTTTCCGTGTGCGTCAAACAGCGCTTGGTTATCCCATGAGCATCCACCATAGTACTGTCCGGCATCTTTGGGGTCATATCCTGCGGCATAGCTGCTTGCCCAGCCAGAGCCAAATTCTTCCCAGATGGGACTGTTGTCAGCAGTTACATCCCCGACGGCAATCCAAGCGCCTTCCCAGTAAAAGACACCGAGAGCACCTGATTCGTTTGCGGCTGCGCAGACATCGCGGAGTGCTGTGGACTGGCTCTGGACAGTGGCGCCGTATGCGTCAATCAGATCCGCCTCACTGACGCTGTTGCCAGAACCGTCGGTATCTTCTGTCGTGTAGCAGTAGGCGGTCTCGGCAATCAGAGTTTCCTTGCCGTACTTGTTCTGGATATTTGCCATGACATTCTGAAGATTTTCGAATGTCCCGTGCCAGTATGGATAGTAGGACAGGGCAAAAATATCATAGTCTACCTGAAAGGAAGAAAGCTTGTACAGGATGGAATCAAGTCCATCATAATCCGATGCATTGGTATAGTGCAGCGCTACCTTGATTTCTTTGCCATAGTTTTTGGATACCTCGCGGATGGCTTTGCTGCCGGCGTTCATTAGCTGCGCGATGCTGGGAATCTGTGTCTCGCCTGCCATGCCGTTGTTGGTCTCATTGCCGACTTGAACCATGCGCACATCAACGCCATTCTCCAAAAGCTGAGTCAGACTTTCCTTTGTAAAGTCATACAAGGCATCTGTCTTTTCTTCAAGAGAGAGATCGGACCATGCTTTGGGGCACATCTGCTTTGCAGGGTCAGCCCAGAAGTCCGAGTAGTGAAAGTCAATGCAGACTTTCATGCCGTTATCCGTGGCGCGTTTTCCAAGCGCGATCGCAGTGGCGAGATCATTGTTTCCACCACCGTATCCGTTGCCGTTTTCATCATAAGGATCATTCCAGATACGGATGCGTGCATAGTTGACACCTGCCTCAGCCATGGTGGTAAATACATCTTGCTCCTTGCCGTCAGCACTGTAGTATTTTACACCGCTCTTTTCCTCAGCGAGAACAGAGGACACATCCATACCGCAGATAAAATCGTCAGAAATATCAGGGATCGGCTCCACATAGATACCAGCATCTTCTGCGGCAGTTGGCAGCGGATATGCAGGCGATTTTTCCTGTGTGTCTGGTGTTGTCTGGGGAACGGCGGGTTCCGAGGTGGTTTCTGTGACAGCCGCTTCAGCCGATACGGCTGTAGATGGGGGGTCTGCTGAGGGTTGTTCTGCACTTGTGCCACATCCTGCCAAAGACAGCGCAGACAGAGACATTGTTAATAGAAGCGTCGTTAGTTTTTGATGATTCATAGTTCCCTCCCATTTTTGATTTGTCAGTAATATATAGTAAAATTATAACATGAATATTGAAAAGAAAAATAGCAATTTCGTAAACAAATGATGCAAAATCTTTCACAAATGACAAAGAGTGTGGTAAAATGTTATTACGAAATAGGAAAAGAAAGTCGTGTTACAGAAAGGAAGTATTCTATGATGAAGAAGGCAGCGATATTTTTTGGAACAGGGTATGAGGAGATTGAGGCGCTCACTGTGGTGGATTTGCTCAGACGCGTGGGTGTGGAAGTAGTCTGTGTTGCAGTGGACAATGCGGACAGCGTGACAGGAAGCCATGAGATCTGCGTGAAAATGGACGCGGGCATCGATGCAGTTGATTTTGATAGCTTTGATATCCTCGTCTGCCCGGGAGGTATGCCCGGAACCAAAAAGCTTGAGGCGTGCAGCAGGCTGACGGACAACCTGAGAAAATTTTACGGGGAAGGCAAGCTCATAGCGGCAATCTGTGCAGCGCCCAGTATATTTGGACACATGGGACTGCTCGAGGGAAAAAAGGCATGTATCTATCCAGGAATGGAGGCAGAGCTTACAGGTGCAGAGGTCAGCTATGACAGTGTGGTGAAGTCAGGAAATATTATTACAAGCCGCGGCATGGGCACAGCGATTGCGTTCTCACTTGCGATCATCGCGGCGCTGACAGACCAAAAGACTGCTGACGAGCTTGCAGAAAAGATTGTGTATTCCTGTGCATAATGGACAGGGATAAAGATTGTATGTTTTGTTCCGTAATTATTTTGACAACGAATCGCCAAGATGGTATAATCATAAATACAGTGCGTTAAAATATCAGCATAGACTGATACTTTATACGAAATCAAGCGGATAGAAGGTTTCTCATAATGATAACAGAACAAGAATTTCAAAGGGTAGCTGCCTATGTGAAAGCGAAGGCAGGTATCAATTTAAATGAAAAAAAGGTTTTGGTTCAGGGAAGGCTTGATAATTATATGCAGCGAAAGGGATACAGCTCATATGATGAGTTTATGGATCGGGTAGAACGGTTTCCAACAGGCACGGAAGCGGAAGATCTGATGAACGCCCTCACGACAAATCATACATATTTTTGGAGGGAGTATGAGCAGTTTTTGTTTTTGAAACAAGAGGTTTTTCCAGAACTTAAAAGCCGCACAGAAAGTACAAAGGATTGGCATATTTGGTGTGCTGCGTCCTCGACGGGAGAGGAGCCCTACACACTTGCGATGCTCTGCAAGGATTTCCTGGGGATAGAGCAGGGAGAGTGGGACACAAAGATTTTAGCGACAGACATTGACACCAAGGTGCTCGAGAAGGCAACGAGGGGAGTATATGCCAGAAATTCTGTGGAGCAGTTGCCACAACAGTATGTGCGCAGGTTTTTCAAACAAATCAGTCAAGAGGAATACCGGGTGAAGGATGAGCTCAAAAGAGAAGTGCTGTTTCGACAGCTCAATCTGATGAACCCACTGCCTTTCAAGAAGCCGATTCATGTTGTATTCATCAGAAATGTTATGATTTATTTCGATGAACCGACCAAAGAGCGGCTGTTAAGAAATATATATGAGAAAATGGCTCCAGGCGGATATTTGTTTATAGGATCTACTGAGTCTATGAGTCAAAATAATACCCAATTCCAGTATGTAAAACCTTCCATATACAGAAAGTAATGCAGGGAGAAACGAGGATGGGAAAATTAAAGATATTACTGGTTGTAGCAAATCTTGAGCTTAGAAGGCGTATCAGCGGGATACTGAGCGCGGATAGTGAGCTGGATGTGGTGGCAGAGGCGAACAATGCTTACATGGCAAGGGATAAAATTATCGAATGTAATCCAGATGTCATGCTCTTGTGTCATGATTTGCCAAGAATGCCAGGAATTGTATTTTTAGAGAAGCTGATGCCGCAGAGAAGCATCGCGACCCTTGTCGTGGCGGAGTCACAGTATGAGGATGCCGCCTATCGGGCAGGCGCAAAGGATTTTATCATTTGCGGAAATGATTTGGAATCGCTTGAGCATGATAATATCTGTAGACGGCTAAAGAAAATCGCGGGGGGTGAATGGTTCGCGGCGGGCAAAAAGCCGGTGCTGCCAGTTACAAATACAATGGGAAGTGGGAGCGCGTCAGCAGCGACAACCATCATTGCAATGGGGGCTTCGACTGGAGGGACGGAGGCGATTGCCACCGTTGTCAGAGGATTAAAAAAGGATATTCCAGGCGTAGTGCTGGTACAGCATATGCCGGAAGGTTTTACCAAAATGTATGCGCAAAGGCTGGATGGTGAAGGAGAGGTCTCTGTGAAGGAGGCGGTATCAGGAGATGTGGTCAAGCAAGGGCAGATTCTGTTGGCGCCGGGCGATAAGCAGATGCGCATCGTGAAGATTAATGGCAGATATCAGGTCGAGTGCAAGTATGGACCAAGGGTGACAGGGCATTGCCCGTCGGTTGACGCACTTTTTGAGTCGGTGGCACGCGTCGCAGGAAAGGAAGCAATCGGCGTGCTGATGACAGGGATGGGCAGTGATGGCGCCAAGGGGCTTCTGGCTATGAGAAATGCAGGTGCACGTACGATAGGACAGGATGAGAAAACGTGTATTGTGTACGGTATGCCCAAAGTAGCATATGATATAGGGGCAGTGTGCTGGCAGGTTCCGTTGGAACAGATTTCACAAAAAATATATTACTTACTGGATAAAAGACAGTAAAAATAAGGAGATAAAACAGGAGGCAAATTATGAGAATATTGATAGCAGAGGACGACTTTGCCAGCAGAAAGGCAATCTTAAAATTTTTGTCGGTTTATGGTGAGTGTGATGTTACGGTTGATGGCATGGAGGCAATTGATGCCTTTATGATGGCGCTTGAGGAGGAAGATCCTTATGATTTGATCTGCTTGGATGTGATGATGCCTGTTATGGACGGCTATCAGGCGCTCAAGAATATTCGGGATATCGAGAGGGAGCACAATGTGGACCCAGAGGATCAGGCAAAGGTTATCATGACAACGGCGCTCAATGAGGAGAAAAATGTAAAAAAGGCATTTGAGCTTGGCTGTACAGTGTACTGCGCAAAACCGATTGACGTGGAGAAGCTGAAGGGAACACTTGATAAGCTTGGATTTTAAGATTTAAAGGGGGACGTTTTGTATGGAAGAAAAATTAGAAGATCTTGAAGCTTTAGGGCAAGAGGACATCCGGCAGGGGAAATATATGACCTTCTGCATAGGAAGCGATGTGTTTGGCATAGAGCTAAAGTATGTAAATGAAATCATACAGATGCAGCAGATTGCGCCGATCCCAGAGGTAGAACATTTCATCAAGGGGCTGATTAACCTGCGCGGTAAGATCATACCAGTCATCGATGTAGCGGACCGGTTTGGAAAGCAGCTTTTTGAATATAATGACCGCACCTGCATCATTGTGATTGATGTTCAGAATGTTGTGGTAGGTCTTATTGTTGAGACAATCTCTGAGGTGGTTTCCATAGAGGAGGAGGATATTTTGCCGCCGCCTAATGTATCAAAGGCAAATGCGCAAGCAAAATTTATCCGCGGCATCGGAAAGATTGGGGACAATGTCAAGCTTTTGCTCGATCCTGTTAAACTTCTGAGTGACAATTCACTTGATTTTGCAGAGAAGCAGGAGGAGGATGAGGACGAATAAATGACAAAAAATCGTGAAGAATTTTTTTATTTTATTTTGAATCACAGTCAGGAATGTATTATTCAGTGCGATACACAAGGGTGTGTTGATTATTGTAATGACCAGCTTACAGAGCTCACAGGCTACAATGCAAGTGAGCTTATTGGTGTATTTATCGGAGAACTGTTTCAAAACGTGTTTGTTGTCGTGGAGAATCATATTGAACTTATCGATGACTACAAAAATTTAGAAGTTATAGAGACCGTATTGTATCGAAAGAACAAAACTTGTTTTCCGGTGGAACTGAAAGTGGTCTCAAAGGAATTTGATGGTGAGGAAGTGCTTGTCTGTACGGCCGTTGATATGACACGCTACAAGGAAAGTATCCGAAAAGTAGAGGAGACGACGATACAGATGCAGGAGTCCATGAAGGCAAGAGACGCCTTCGTGGCGAATGTGACACATGAATTGCGCACGCCAGTCAATGGAATTAAGGGACACGCAGAGATCTTGATGGAGCAGGAGCAGGATTTTCAGCGGACAAACTATTTAAAGATGATTTTGGATTGCTGCTCGACGATGGAGGGAATCATCAATAATATTCTGGACTTCTCTAAATTAGAAGCAGGAAAATTCCAATTGGATGAAAAACCGTTTTCGTTTTACGACCTGATGTCAAAAATGGAAAAAATGTTCAATATGCTGACGATGAGAAAGGGGCTTCGGTTCACACTCAATATCGCACCGGAGATTCCTGACAAGGTGATTGGTGATGAGCTGCGGCTGACACAGATTTTGAACAATCTGGTGTCCAACGCAGTCAAATTTACGGAACAGGGCTATGTTGGGATCGAGGTATCTTTAAATACGAGAATCAATGATGAGGTTGAGCTGTTTTTTATGGTGGTTGACACTGGAATCGGGCTCTCCCCCGAGGATAAGGATAAATTGTTTAAGAGCTTTACACAGGCAGATGCTTCGATCACCAGAAAGTTTGGCGGGACAGGGCTTGGACTTTCTATCACCAAAGAGCTTGTCAACATGATGCATGGCAAGGTCTGGGCAGAGGGCGAGAAGGGGAAGGGATCGACTTTTTCCTTCACGGTACGTTTGCGGCAGGAACAGACACAGGATGTTGTAGAGCAGGAGCCTTCTATTAGAAAGTGGAAGTATTCGAACAATTTGAATCGAATTGCGGGCGAGCAGGATTTGATGTACGAGCTTGGCAGTGAGATCAATGTCAGAGAGCTGAAAAAATATTTTGAAAAACTCAATATCAGTATGGATATGGAGAACTGGCAGAAGGCGGAGAGCTTTGCCACGATGCTAAAACAGCTGCTCAGCGGCGGATCAAAAGATTTGCAGCGCCTGACATTTCGCATGGAGATGTCGATCAGAAAGGCGGACTGCGATAAGGCGCGGGATTATGCGCAGAAGGTAAAGGAACAACTGTTGCTTGAGATTGAAGGGCTGGAGATATAATTATGAATAGAACATCACAAACTAATAATGACATCAGTATTCTTGTCGTAGATGATGTTGAGGTAAATCTCATTATTCTGGAAGAAATTATCAAAAATATGGGATATCAGGCACTGCTTGCGCAGAGTGTTAAGGAAGCGCTGCAAATTATCGAGAACAGCCAAGCGCTGCCGAAGGTCATTTTGTCTGATATTTCAATGCCTGAGATTGACGGGTTTACATTTTGCTCTATGTTAAAAAATGATCCTTACACAAAGGATATACCAGTGATCTTTATCTCGGCGATGGATACCGCATCGGATCTCAGCAAGGGATTTGAGCTTGGTGCAGTGGATTACATACCAAAGCCATTTGAGAAAACAGAAGTGGAGATGCGCATATCGACACATCTCAAAATTTATACAATGCAGCGGGATCTTGAGGAAAATAACAAGCAGCTTAATCTGGTGGTGGCTCGTCAGATGGAAAAGCTGCGATTGGAGCAGAAAAACATCATGACAGCGCTCGCAAGACTTGTCGAGAGCAGGGAGAATGTGTCTGGGTCGCATTACAAAAATATACTGTACAACAGCCGGATTCTCGCAGAGGGAATGCAGCTTTCGCCGAAGTTTGAGGATGAGGTATCAGATGATTTTATCGATACGATCGAGTCCAGTGCAGGGCTTCATGATATCGGAAAACTCATGATTCCCGATCGAATCCTTCTCAAGAATGCGCCGCTCGACGAGAAGGAGCGCGAGATCATGTACACCCATGCTGAACTTGGCGCCAAGACACTCAATGACATTTACGATGGTGTTGAAAAAAATGATTTTATCCAGATGGCGATTGACATTGCTTGGTATCATCATGAGTGCTGGGATGGTTCTGGATATCCAAAAGGTTTAAAAGGAAATGAAATCCCGCTGGCTGCGCGCATCGTGAAGGTTGTGGATGTGTTTGATGCGATGGTCAGCGAGCGGCGATACAAGAAACCAATTCCGCTAGAGCATACGCTCGCGTATATGCAGGAGAACTCAGGAACGATATTCGACCCGGATATCATCCGTGTATTTATGCGTATTTACCGCAATTTTAAAGGGATTCATATGGATTGATAAAAATGACAGTTTAGTAAAAATATACCATTCATAAAACTTTTGACTCCGTTAATACTAGGATTAAGACAAGCGGCAAGAAACATTTAATCAGCCAGAAGTGTTATATCACAGGCACTCGGCGAACAAGCTTGTCTTTGAAAATAGATTATGAAATAGAAACAAAAAATGATTAACGGAGGTAAAAAATTATGTCATCACAGAGCAGATCAAACAGAGTAGAAGTTCCAGAGGCAAAGGCAGCATTGGATCGTTTTAAGACAGAGGTAGCGTCAGAGCTTGGCGTGAACTTAAAGGAAGGTTACAACGGTGATCTCACATCCCGCGAGGCAGGAAGCATTGGCGGCGAGATGGTCAGAAGAATGGTAAAGAGCTATGAGGAGTCTTTAAACAAATAAGACGCGGTCAGAACACAAAACGGGATGTAGTTGACACTACATCCCGTTTTTTTACAGTTTTTAAAAATTCTTCTTTTATTTTTCGAAAGCCTATGCTATAATTGTAAAATGACTGTAACTGTTACAAATGACAGTAGATAAATTGAGTGCGAAAATATATTCATTGCAGGTATAATTGCATGATAGTCGAGGAGGAAATAGGACAAATGAGTTTACAGGTAGAAAAGTTGGAAGGAAATATGGCTAAGCTTACAATAGAAGCGTCAGCAGAGGATTTTGAGAAGGCGATCGAGAAAGCATATCAGAAAAACAAGAGCAAGCTTAGTATTCCAGGATTTCGCAAGGGCAAAGTGCCGCGCAAGATGATAGAGCAGATGTATGGTAAAGAAATTTTCTTTGAGGATGCAGCGAATATTGTCATTCCCTCAGCATATGCAGATGCCGTTGATGAATGCACCGAAGAGATCGTGTCACAGCCAACGATTGACATCGTTCAGGCAGAGTCTGGAAAGCCTTTTATATTTACGGCTGAGGTTGCTTTAAAGCCAGAGGTGACTCTTGGAAAGTACAAGGGAATTGAGATTGAGAAGGAAGACATTACTGTTACAGATGAGGAGATCGACGAAGCTATTGATAGAGAGCGGGAGAACAATGCAAGGACAATCTCTGTAGAGGACAGGGCTGTTCAAGATGGTGATATGACCATGCTCGATTTTGAGGGCTTTGTGGATGGTGCTTCATTTGAGGGTGGAAAAGGTGAGAATTATCCATTGACTATTGGTTCAAATACATTTATTCCTGGATTTGAGGAGCAGTTGATTGGCGCTGAGATTGACAAAGAGGTGGAAGTGAATGTGACGTTTCCAGAGGATTACCAGGAGGAAAGCCTTGCAGGAAAACCAGCCGTGTTTAAGTGTGTGATCAGGGAGATCAAGGAGAAGCAGCTGCCTGAGCTTGATGACGAGTTTGCTAGTGAGGTATCGGAGTTTGAAACACTGGCTGAGTACAGAGAAGATGTGAAGAAGAATCTCACACAGAAGAAGGAAGAAGAGGCAAAGAATGCCAAAGAAGAGAAGGTAGTCGATGCGATCATTGAGGATGCGCAGATGGAGATTCCAGAGGCGATGCTCTCGACACAGCAGCGCCAGATGGCAGATGATTTTGCAAAGAGAATCCAGATGCAGGGAATCTCGATCAATCAGTATTTCCAGTTTACAGGACTCACGAAGGAGGCATTTCTCGAACAGTTAAAGCCTCAGGCAGAGCAGCGGATCAAGTCAAGACTTGTTCTTGAGGCTGTGGCAAAGGCTGAAAACTTTGAGGTGAGTGAGGAAGAGTACACAGATGAGATCAAGAGAATGGCAGAGGCGTATCATATGGAATTGGATAAGCTCACAGAGATGCTCAGTTCTTTTGAGGAGAAGGCGATTCGAGAAGATCTTTGCATAAAGAAGGCATTGGATTTTGCCGTTGAGAATGCAGTGGAAA
>CAJUII010000090.1 GCA_910586405.1 uncultured Lachnospiraceae bacterium | reverse complement strand
AGCAGAGGACTGAAAATCCTCGTGTCACTGGTTCGATTCCGGTTCTGGGCATTTATAAAACCAAACAGTATTTGATGATGCAGGCACGCTAAAGGCGTGTTTTTTCTTTATTTATTCTTAATTGTTATTTATTCTTTTTATAAAAATTTATGAAGCACCTTTTTTCTTAGACGGATATATGATAGAATGTAAGTTGGTAAATTTATGATGATTGTATCAGATGGACCAATATGCTGGTAGGGCAATTTTAAATTGCTCTGATCAAAGCAATGAAAAGTGAATTAGGGGAGAAAACGAATGTATGAGTATGAATTAAGAAAATATGCAAATGATATTTTTGAGTCAGAAAATTTTAAGAGCACGAAGGCATATATACAACATGGAAATATGTCGGTGCGAGAGCATTCAATCAATGTAGCAAAGGCGAGTCTCTATATCCGGGATAAGCTCAAGATTCGATGCAATACAAGAGATTTGGTTCGGGGCGCACTGCTTCATGATTATTTTCTGTATGACTGGCATAAAAGTGATGCGCTCAATCCACACAGGCTGCATGGCTTTTTTCATCCATCAAGGTCTTTGCAGAATGCGCAGAAGGAATATAATCTGACAGCGAGACAGAGGGATATTATTATCAAACACATGTGGCCGCTCACGGTGATTCCGCCAATGTGCAGGGAAGCGTGGATTGTGACTTCGGCGGATAAATTTTGCTCATTGATGGAGACACTGTACATTCACAGGGGCAGAATCCACAATGGTAAAAAGAAAAAATATGCAATCGCGAATGTGTCCAGTCATAAGATTGCATAATGAAATATATGAATATTTCGTTCAGAAAGGATGTTGATTTCATGAGAAAAACGAAGATTGTTTGTACAATAGGACCAGTATCGCAGACAGAGGAAAAATTAAAAGAACTGCTTCTTGCGGGGATGAATGTGGCGCGTTTTAATTTCTCACATGGGGACCATGCGGAGCATGAGATGAAGATCAGGCGTGCAAAAAAAGTGGCAAAGGAGCTGGGATTGCCGCTTGCCATGATGCAGGATACAAAGGGGCCGGAGATCAGACTTCGTGATTTTGAGGGTGGAAAAGCTTTGTTGGAGGCTGGTGCAACGTTTCGGCTGACAACCGAGGAAATTATGGGCACAGCAGAGCGCGCGACGATTACTTACAAAAATCTCAAAAATGATGTTGAGGTGGGTAAGAGTATTTTGGTCGATGACGGCTTGATCGAGCTGACAATCAAGGCTATTGAGGATACAGATATTGTGTGTGAGGTAGTAAATGGTGGTTTCGTGTCAAATCATAAGGGAATCAATGTGCCAGGGGCAATCCTTTCTATGCCTTACATCAGTGATGTGGATAGAGACGATATTATTTTTGGTGTGAAGATGGGATATGACTATATCGCTGCATCGTTTGTGAGATGTGCGGAGGATGTCTTGGCGGTCAGAGAGATCATTAAAGAGCACAATGGCAGGATGAAAGTGATATCTAAGATAGAGAATATGCAGGGTATTGATAATCTCGATGAGATTCTTGAAGTATCGGACGGCATTATGGTGGCAAGAGGTGATATGGGTGTTGAGATTCCGCTTGAGGAAGTGCCGATTCTTCAGAAGAAGATGATTAGCAAAGCACTACAGAAGGGAAAGATTGTAATCACAGCTACACAGATGTTAGAATCTATGATTAAAAATCCGAGACCGACTAGGGCTGAGACGACGGATGTGGCCAATGCAATTTATGATGGTACGTCCGCAATCATGCTGAGTGGGGAGAGTGCAGCGGGCGCCTATCCAATCGAGGCGGTAAAAACGATGAGCAGGATTGCGGAGCGCACAGAGCAGGATATTTGTTATGCAGACAGGCTGCGCAAGAGAAGCCATAACTGGGTGAACAATGAAGAAGTGACAACGGCAATCTGCCATGCATGTTGTACGACAGCGATGGATTTGGACGCAAAGGCGATTATTACAGTCACAATGTCTGGCTTTACGGCGGGAATGATCTCAAAGTATCAGCCGGGCTGTATGGTGATTGGCTGCGCGGTGGACGAGACTGTGTACCGCCAGATGGCAATGATGTTTGGTGTCAGTCCGCTGTTGATCGAAAAAGAGGACGATACAGAAAAGCTGTTTCATGCGGCAGTCAAAGCAAGCCTTGACGCGGGTCTGGTTAACTATGGGGATAAGGTTGTCATCACCGCTGGTGTTCCTCTGGGTGTTGCGGGAAATACGAATATGGTTCGTGTGGTCGAGGTTTAACAGGAGCTTATCGGAGTCGTAAGGGTTTCTTGTCAACGTATTAGGGAGAGGATAGATGGGAAGAGTTTTTTGCATTATCGGAAAAAGTTCATCAGGGAAGGATACGATATACAAAAAGCTTTTGAGAAATTCTTCTCTTTCGCTGAGGCGTATTGTTCTGTATACGACGCGCCCGATTCGTGCTGGAGAACGGCAGGGTGTGGAGTATTACTTTACAACAACAAAGAATATGGAAGCTCTGCAAGAGGAAGGTAGAATCATCGAGAGCCGGTCTTACGATACGGTCTGTGGCATATGGCATTATTTTATGGTGAAAGATGATCAGATTGATTTGGCGCGATTTGATTATCTGATTATTGGAACGTTGGAGTCTTACATTATGATCAGGGACTACTTTGGTCAGGACAAGGTAGTTCCTATATACATCGATTTGGAGGACGGAGAACGGCTTACGCGGGCACTGCGGCGGGAAAAAAATCAGAGTAAGCCAAAATACGAGGAGATGTGCAGACGGTTTCTCGCAGATACAAGAGATTTCTCTGATGAGAACCTTGAACAGGCAGGTATTATGAAAAGTTTTTTGAATAATGATCTGAAATCCTGTTTGGCTGAAATAGTGGCGTATATTGTGTCGTTTCAGGGGGCATAAAAGCCCCTTTTACCAATAATGGGATTCTGAATCAAGCCGGGGGTGGTAGATAGATGGATTTTAAGATAAACGAAGTACAGCAGACTGCACCAGTGCAGCAGACACAGGCGGCTCAGCCGACGGATGATACCTTTAAGTTTATGCTGGCAAGCAATATTGAGGAGGAGGGACTTGCTGAGCGGTTAAATCTGATGATGGAAGAGATCGTGATGCAGGGGGACAAGATTGTCAAGCGCATGGATGTGCGTGATATGCGGCGGTATCGAACGCTGATTAAAGATTTTATGAATGAGATTGTCAACCGTTCTCATAAATTTTCGCGGGAAAACTTTTTGGACAGACGCGGACGGCATAGGGTGTATGGTATTATCAGGCTTGTGGATGAGAAGCTCGATGAGCTGGCGCAGGCGCTTGTGAGTGATGAGTGTGATAAGATTGCGATACTTGCCAAGGTGGACGAGATTCGGGGATTGCTGCTGGATATTTTGGCGTGATGCGGATTGGAATGTCCTTTGCAGGGTACGAAATGGAGGAGGCGCAATATGGATATTGTAACAGGAATTGATGATAATCGGCATGAGCTGAAGGAAGCACAGATGCGCAAGAAACGCTCAATCGAGATATTGAAGGCACACAATGTTCCTTATATACCGCATCTTCCGATGATTGCGACAGCTGATCAAGTCAGAGTGAGGACAGTCGAGGAGATTGCAAGGAGGGCGGTCACATGCCTGCTTGCGATTCAGGTAGCCTGTGACGCGGCGGGAGCGCCGGGAAATTTTAAGAAAAGCAGGAAATACTTTGGTGAGAAGTTGACAGAGTTTGGTCTGGAGGGCTGCCTCACGACGAAGGAACAGAAAATTTTCAAGGGAAAGTGCAACAATCAGGATTTTGTCAACATGACGTGGAAATATGAGGCGTACTGGGTGCTGCTGTGGGCGCTTGGCATAGTCGATCAGTTAGAGTACCCTTCGGAGGCGTGTGACTGTGAGTTTGGCATCAACGCCGTCGCAGAATGTGAGAGCATGGAGGAATTTATCGAGAAGACTAAGCTTAGGGATATCGCGGAGATCTTGGACGAGGCGGATTTGATTTTCCGTTATGACTGGGCTTGTGTGGATGCGCGGATTCACGAGGAGGAAGCGCCGGCAGGATTAGATCCAGATGTGGTGTATGAGCGTCATTGTGGATTGAATTGGCTGATCGATGCAGATGGAGCAGATGACTGGGACAATGTAGCTACGGACACCTGAGAGGGCAGTTATGGAAACAAATATGAATACAGAACAGGGTTGTGTGACATGGAGTGACGTGGTGGGGCTGACGCAGTTGACAGACAATTTGTGCAGTGCCATAAAGTACAATAAAATTTCTCATGCGTATCTGATACAGGGAGAAAAGCTCTCGGGAAAGCGTATGATCGCAGACATTTTTGCGCGCGCACTTCAATGTGAGGGAGACAAGGCGCCGTCTGAGCAGCAGGCGACGCTGTTTGATTTTGAGGAAACTAAAAATGACACAGGTGTCAAAATGCGTCCTTGTAATCAGTGCCGGTCATGTAAGCAGGCAATCAATGGCAATCATCCCGACATCATTTACGTGACGCATGAGAAGCCAAATGTGATTTCGGTAGATAATATCCGCCAGCAGGTCAACGGGGATATCAGCATTAAACCGTACAGCGGGGATTATAAGATTTATATTATTGATGAGGCTGAGAAAATGAATGTGCAGGCGCAGAATGCGCTCTTGAAGACGTTGGAGGAACCGCCGGAGTATGCGGTGATACTGCTGCTTACCACTAGGGCTGAGGCGATGCTGCAAACGATTTTGAGCAGGTGTGTAGTGCTGACTATAAAGCCTGTTCCTGATGATTTGATCAAGCAGTATCTGATGCGGCAGGTTCAGATTCCAGATTACAGGGCATCCATCTGCGCATCCTTTGCAAGAGGCAATGTGGGACGTGCGATCGAACTTGCCGCAAACGAGGTATTTGATCACATGAAGTCTGTTGTGCTTGGTCTGTTGAAACATATTACTGATATGGAAATCAATCAGATTGCAGCGGAGGTCAAGAAGATCACAGAGGAAAAATTTGACACCAATGATTATCTGGATCTGTGTTTTATCTGGTTTCGAGATGTGTTATTATATAAGGCGTGCGGGACTTCTGGAGGTCAGTGTCCTGTTATTTTCAAGGAGGAGCTTACGGATCTTGCAAGTGCCGCAAGATACTATAGCTATGAGGCGATCGAGAGGATTATCCGTGCCATCGACAGGGCTAGGAGCCGGATTGCCGCAAATGTCAATTTTGATCTGACGATGGAGCTTATGTTCCTGGACATGAAGGCGGGATGATGCAGGACTTTGTACCCCGTTCGTGCTGTGGAATAAGACGGATATGACTTCGTTGGTTGTGTATCACATCAGCGTATGATGAACAATTTTCAGATATAAGGCAAAGGACGGCACTGTAGCAAATATGCGTATAAGAATAAAGTGAGGTAGATAGATATGATAAAAGTGATTGGTGTGAGATTTCGGACGGCGGGAAAAATTTATTTCTTTGATCCATTGGATTTTGATATCAAGCGCGGTGAGCACGTGATTGTTGAGACGGCGCGCGGCATCGAATATGGTACGGTGGTCGGCGACCCGAAAGAGATTGAGGAGGATCGCGTGGTCTCGCCGCTAAAACCTGTACTTCGCGTGGCGACGAGTCGTGATATGGAGCAGGAGGCGGCGAATAAGCAGAAGGAGAAAGAGGCTTTTAAGATTTGCCTAGAAAAGATTAAGAAGCACAATCTTGAGATGAAGCTGATCGATGCAGAGTATACTTTTGACAATAATAAGGTACTGTTTTACTTTACGGCGGATGGGCGTATTGATTTTAGGGAGCTGGTTAAGGATCTGGCGTCTGTGTTTAAAACCAGAATCGAGCTGCGCCAGATTGGTGTGCGCGACGAGACAAAAATCCTTGGCGGAATCGGTATCTGTGGCAGACCACTGTGTTGTCATGCACATTTGTCAGAGTTCGTTCCAGTGTCGATTAAGATGGCAAAGGAGCAAAATCTGTCCTTGAATCCAACGAAAATTTCTGGTGTGTGCGGCCGCCTTATGTGCTGTTTAAAGCATGAGGAGGAGACATATGAGTACTTGAACCGCAAGCTTCCGAATGTGGGCGATTTCGTGACCGCAGATGATGGGCTGAAAGGGGAGGTGCAGAGCGTCAATGTGCTTCGACAGTTGGTCAAGGTGATTGTGGAGGTGGATGATGAGAAGGAAATCCATGAGTATAAGGTCGAGCAGCTCCGTTTTAAGAGACGCCACAAAAAGGACAAAAATGACGCGATGAGTGATGAGGAGCGCAGGGAGTTAAAAGAGCTTGAGAAGCTTGAAAAACAGGAGAAACAGGATACGAAATCAAAGCTTGATGACACCGTATAAAAAGAGTGTCAGAGCATCTTTGCTTTGAATAATTAGTATATAGAGGTTTGTGTATGATTGTAGAGCTAAAGGGACATGAGCGCATTGATGATTTGCAGCGCAATGGCTATCAGATTATCCAAAATCCTGAAAAATTCTGTTTTGGCATGGATGCGGTGCTGTTGAGTGGTTTTGTCCGGGTGAAGCCTGGCGCGGCAGTGCTGGACCTGGGCACAGGCACAGGAATTATTCCGCTGCTGGTTGAGGCAAAGACGCAGGCGGCGCGCATCTGTGCTATTGAAATCCAGGAGGAGAGCGCGGATATGGCGCGGCGCAGCGTGCTGTTGAATCATCTGGAAAAAAAGATTGATATTGTGACAGGGGATTTGAAGGAAGCAGACCAGTTTTTTGATGCTGCTTCTTTTGATGTGATAACATGTAATCCACCGTATATGATTGGACAGCATGGCTTGACAAACCCGAATGCGCCAAAGGCGATTGCACGTCATGAGATTTTGTGTACGCTCGAGGATGTGGTCCGAATTGCTGCAAAGCTGTTAAGACCTGGCGGGCACTTTTGTATGGTGCACAGACCATTTCGACTGGCAGAGATTCTGGCAGTGATGATGAAATATAAGCTGGAACCAAAGAGGATGCGTTTGGTATATCCTTATATTGATAAAGAGCCTAATATGGTCCTGATTGAAGGCTGCCGCGGTGGAAAACCTCGCATGACGGTGGAGAGGCCGCTGATTATTTTTCAGGAGCCAAATGTCTATACAGAGGAGATTCGGGATACATATGGGTTCTAAATAGCTGGATGCATGATAAAGATGAACGGCGGATACAATGAGGAGGTGAGGGCAATGACTGGAAAATTATATTTGTGTGCGACGCCAATCGGCAATTTGAAGGACATGACGCCGCGGGTGGTGGAGACGTTACAGATGGTGGATTTGATCGCGGCAGAGGATACCAGAAACAGCATCAGGCTGCTCAATCACTTTGATATCCACACACCGATGACCAGCTATCATGAATATAATAAGGTCGAGAAGGCTGTCACACTAATTGAACAGATGAATAAAGGAAAAAATGTAGCGCTGATAACAGATGCTGGAACACCCGCGATCTCTGATCCGGGAGAGGTGCTTGTGCAGAAGTGCCGGGAAGCAGGTATCGTCGTGACATCTCTGCCGGGGGCAGCGGCATGTATCACGGCGCTGACGCTCTCGGGATTCAGCACGAGAAGATTCTGCTTCGAGGGATTTCTGCCTGCGGATAAGAAGGAAAAAAGAGCGATTCTGGAGGACTTGCAGAAGGAGTCAAGAACCATTATCTTGTATGAGGCGCCACATCATTTGGTGCGCACGCTAGAAGTGCTTTATGAGGCGCTAGGAGAGCGCAGGCTGACGCTCTGTAGGGAGTTGACGAAGAAATTCGAGGAGGTTGTGTCAACTACGCTGTATGAGGCGCGTGCATTGTTTGAGACGCAGGAGCCGCGTGGAGAGTATGTGCTTGTGGTGGAGGGGAAAAGTCTCTGTGACTTTCAGCGGGAACAGGAGCAGAGCTGGCAGGAGATAACGATTGAAGCGCATATGCAGCAGTATGAGTCACAGGGAATGGACCATAAAGAAGCGATGAAAAGGGTGGCAAAAGATCGGGGCATTTCCAAGCGGGAAGTGTATCAGTACCTCCTACAACAGAAATGATTGCTTATTTTTTGTATTTTTTAGAAAATTTTAAGAAAACACGTTGACAAATAAATACGAGAATACTATACTTCTGTTTGTTAATAGGAATCGAACATCATATGACTGCTGGTAATGGCATACAATGAAAGTATGGAAGCTACATGGATGTTTCGTCAAAGTACGGGATTAGTGTGTATAAAAGGAGATTTTTAAATGGAAAGAGTATTGGAAATCATCGAAGAACAGTTACATTTGACAGGCGTGGAGCTCACAGAGGATTTGAATTTAAAGGATGATCTGGGGGCAGATTCTATTGATTTGGTGGAGCTGATTATGGCGTTTGAGGACGAGTACGGGATTGCAGCAGACTATGAGGAGATGGATAAGCGTGTCAAGACAGTTGGCGATATTATCGAGTATCTCAAAGATCAGGGTGCAGATATTTAAGAATTGGATATCGGAACAGTGACAAATATTGAAGAATTGAGTTTTATAATAAAGACAGACATCTTCGCGAAGGTGTCTGTCTTTGTTTATGCACACGGGCGTCCAAAGGAACACTGTCAGCAGAAGCTGACGAGTGCCCGGCGTGGGAGTAGGGAAAGATGTATTTTCTCTACTC
This sequence comes from uncultured Lachnospiraceae bacterium, assembly GCA_910586405.1. GTDB lineage: Bacteria > Bacillota > Clostridia > Lachnospirales > Lachnospiraceae > COE1. Next base: position 4,450 of record CAJUII010000090.1, on the reverse strand, counting down.
GGCGACTTCATTTTCTTCTGATTGAAACCAGTTCATACGCCCGTAGCGTTTGGTCACAGAGAGGACTTCTTGTTGCAGGGCAGCGCTCAGCTCTTTGTCTCGGATTCTCCAACGCCAGTTTGTCCCTAGTGTTGACGGTTTGTTTGTCCGGCTGTCGTTGTCATAGCCTAAATAATCCTGCATTGGAATAATACATGTCTTGGCAATGCTGCGCATCACCAGAGAGATTAAGGGTTTATAAAGCTGTTTTTCCGGTGTGTACTGGTCACATAGATAATCGCGTACTATTTGCAGATCCTTGCTGGGAATGCTGTGGAACCAACCTACAAGGGTTTCATTATCGTGCGTACCTGTGTAAGCAACACTATTCTCTGTAAAATTATGTGGAAAATAGTCGTTTGCAGAACCGGAATCTCTGGAATCAAATGCAAACTCTAAGACTTTCATGCCAGGGAAACCGCTGTCGCGCACCAGTTGGCGCACAGAATCTGTTACATAGCCCAAATCCTCTGCGATGACCTCATGCTTGCCAAGACGCCGTTCCATGGTGCGGAACAGCTCGATGCCAGGACCTTTTTCCCAATGTCCGTTAACGGCAGTCTCCTCTCCATATGGGATGGAATAATATTCATCAAATCCGCGGAAATGATCGATGCGGACAACATCGTACATCTGGAAGCAGTACCAAAGGCGTGTAATCCACCAATCATATCCGGTCTGCCTGTGGTATTCCCAGCGATAAAGCGGATTTCCCCACAATTGACCGTCCGCTGAAAAGCCATCTGGCGGGCATCCGGCAACAGCTGTTGGTATATTTTCCTGATCTAGTTGAAAAAGCTCTGGATGTGCCCATGCATCTGCGCTATCCATCGCAACGTAAATAGGAATATCACCTACGATTTGGATGCCGTTGGCATTGGCGTATGCACGCAGTTTATTCCATTGGGTGAAAAATTGATATTGCAGATACTGTTGGAACTCAATATCAAAATACAGCTCTCTGCGATAATAGTCCATGGCATTTGCCCATCGCAGACGGATATCTTCTGCCCACTCTGTCCATGGCTTTCCATCAAAGCGTTCCTTTACTGCCATAAACAAAGCGTAATCTGACAGCCACCAGTTATTCTCTTCCACAAATTTTTGATATGCGGCGTTTTTGCTGATGTCGCTGCGCTCATATGCTTTGCGCAGGAGCGGATAACGGTTTATGTAAAGTTTCTCATAATCAATGTCAGTATCAATGCTGCCAAAATCAGCCTTATCACATTCAGCCTTTGTCAGGACTCCTTCCTCCACCAATGTTTCCAAACTGATAAAGTAAGGATTTCCGGCAAATGTGGAAAAGGACTGGTACGGGGAATCCCCATAGCTTGTAGGACCAAGCGGCAATATTTGCCAGTAGGTTTGACCAGCTTTTTTCAGCCAGTCTACAAAATCGTAAGCGCTTTGGGAAAAACAGCCAATGCCGTATTTTGATGGCAAGCTGGCTATAGGTAATAATATGCCCGCAGCTCTGTTCATATTTGTCTGCCTCCTTTTTTCGTGCTAATCGCACGATGAATATATTTTTATCGTAATATTTCGTACATTTTAACTATAATTCATTTGATCAGAATTTTCAATATAAAGCCTGAAATATTCAATGGTTTGATTGCAACAATTACAGAATCATTTGCGAATGAATCCGTGGCACAAATCATTTTATGCATTATATACAAAAAATAGTAGGAAAATCGAATAAAATATGTTATGATCATAGTAATTCAATTGTCAGGACATTGTGTTTAATTATCAGAATGTGAAAAAATATGGAGGATACAGATCATGAAATATACATTTGGCAGCAGTAAGAAGGGTGATGTGGCGGAGGCTTTAAATGGCATCAAAGAGCCAGCAGCGCTGTTTTTTACTGTTGCGGACGAGAATATGCTTGAACGCACAGCAATGGAAATCGAAAAAATCTTTCCCGGCATTCCATCTGTCGGCGGTGTAGGGCAGGCATATATAGACAAACAGTTTTATGATGCGGGCATTACGGTGACTGCGATGAAGGACAATATCAAGGTGGTGGCGGATGTCTTAGAGCAGGCGTCTGTCATGCCGATCAAGTATATCAGACGCCTCGAGAATGCAGTGAAGGCGGTCGGCGGCGAGCGTGGGCGGACAGCATGTTTTGACATCTGTTCAGCGGGGGCCGATGTGCGTGCTGTCACAACTTTGTCAAATTACCTTTGCCGCGCAGGATATGACCTTGCGGGCGGTACGAGCAATTCGGCTGCAATCGCATGTAATGGAAAAATATATCAGGATGCATGCGCATTCTTTCTCTTCAAGAACCTGAAAGGAAAGATTAAGTCCTACAAGGAAAACATCTATGTCCGCCCGCAGGAGACAGACAAACAATTTATGGTGACGGATGCCGATCCAAAAGCATATAAGATCTGTACACTAGAAAATATCTCTGCCGAGAAGGTATATACCTCTGAGCTTGGAATCAGCAGGGATAAAATCACTACACAGACTTTCAAGAATCCGTTTGGACATGTCTGTGACGGTGATACATATATTGTCTCGATCAAGGGAGTGGAGTCGGACGGCAGCATCACGACGTTTCGCCCAGCAAACAAGATGGATTTTCTGACGATACTGAGTATGGGAGATTACAGGGAAGTGGTGCAGGACACCATCACAAGGATTCAGAAAGATTTGGGTAGTGTGTCAGCCGTGCTTTCTGTCAACTGCCTGTTTCGGTATATCATGTTTAACGACGAGCATTACTGGGACAGCTATCTTGCCGAGATGTGCCGCAGCTTTTCACACGCGGGCATGGTTGGCGTAGGAGAACATTACAATACGCAGTTTGTCAACCAGACAATGTGTTGTCTGGCATTTGAGTAGTCAGATGAGATAGATATCACATGAAAATAGCGTTAGGAATAGGGAGGAGAAAGCGTGTTGAAACTATTTGCAAAGAGAGCAGCGGAGAAAGAGACAGCTCTGCCAGAAAAAGGAGTACAGTTTGACAAGCACCCACTGGATTATGCACTGACAAGCGCCTGTCAGGTGGTGGATGAGCTTGCGGGTGACGTTTTTCAGACAACACAGAAAATGCGCTATGCCAATGAACAGCTTGCGGGGCTGCAAAATGACATTATCAGTTTGAGGAATGACATCAATGGAATGGATGATGGTTTTCAGGAGATCACAGCGGCAGCTGATCAATTCAACGAAGTGGAGATGGAAATTGGTCAATCTGTGGAGGATGCGCAGCGCCAAATGGAGCGTCTGCGGCAGGGAGCTGGTTCTGTAAAAGAAAATTTCAACAATATGTCATTGACGTTTGTACAGCTTCAAGAGGCGCTGAATAAGATTCGTAATAGTCTGTCAGGAATCAGTGAGGTCGCTGACCAGACAGATCTTCTGTCGCTGAATGCAAGTATTGAGGCTGCAAGAGCTGGGGAGCAGGGAAAAGGTTTCGCGGTGGTCGCAGAGGAAGTGGGCAAGCTTGCAAAGCTGAGTCAGGATATGGTAGAGGGCATTCATGCGAGCATCGTGGAGGTTGAACAGAAGAGCAGCGAACTAAATAAATTTATCCAGGCGTCTGACGAGGCGGTGCTTGGCAGTATCAGGAGTATGGAGGAGACAGGCAGGTACTTCGATGAGATTAAAGAGCGCGCTTCGGGCACGTCTGCGGTTCGTGACGCGATTGACAATGCTGTGGAGCAAAACCGCGCGTATGTTAAGACGGTACAGGATTCACTTACGTCCACGGCAGGGATTTACGGTGATATCATGGACCGGATGGATATTGACGACAGCAAGAAGGGTGTGTTGATGGAAGCGTTTGAGCACATTATTGAGCAGGCGGTTGCTATGGTCAGGGAAATGCCTTAGATTTAGGACGCATATGTTTTTTCATGCCGTCTGTCTTGTGCTGATAGTTGTCACACCGCCAGCGTTTCCGGCGACCGGCACTCCCGGCTTCAAGATCAGCCAGCTCATATGCTTCATAAGGGGTCTGCGGACGGATACTGCAATATGGGCAGTCCGGGTCGCCGCAGGCTTCGTCCAGCCATATATTGCAAAAAATGCAAGCCCACGAATCGTATTGGTCTAGCTGTATCAGCGGTTTATTAGCGCAGATTGGACATACAGAGTCCTTTGCAATGTAGCCAAGTTGGGACCATTTAAATCTTTTTTTGCGTGCCTTCAAATAGTTTTTTCTGTTCTTCATCGATCATTTCCCCCAATAATCAAATAAGGCTTTTGTTTGGATTGCAGATTATCGCTAATGTTACTTAGTAGTTCAAGAATAAGCCTGTTATAGCGAAATTGATTTATGAAATAATTATAACCAAGTTTGTAGACAGTGTAAAGATTACATGGAGGGGAGAACAGGGTTGTTTCACGAAGGCTTCCAAACGACATCATTTATTATGAACTTGCT
>CAJUII010000089.1:4485-13276 GCA_910586405.1 uncultured Lachnospiraceae bacterium | reverse complement strand
GTACTTGAAATGTGGAGGAATTGCAAAATCTTTTCCGGTTTATCCGGGTTAGGGTGTTCAAAGAAGCTACAGCGTAATGCTCCTCATGTAAAAACTTTGTACTTGAAATCAACTCCCCATTATCCCCAATAAGAAAAGCCGACTGCGAAAAATCTGTTTCTTCTCTAATATCACTTGGAAATATATCTTTTGGTTCATTAAAAATTTGCTTTATTTCGGTAAGCGATAATTTACTGAAAATAATCAAAGTTTCTGCGGTTATAACCCTACTTTTATCTTCCAGTCCATAGACCTGCACAAAAATTTTTGCAGTTTTATCTTTGTTGATTAAATTTTCAAGTAGAACAATATATTCCTGCTTTCCCTCAAGACATTCACAACAGAAATCTGTAAAATTATCTGTCGGGTCTAAATAATCTTTATATGAGAACCAATAATTATTTCTCGTCCTAACACTTCCCATAAAAAGATTAAATTAATGGTTTTTAAAGCAGTCAAGTTTTAATCCCTCTCCAATACATGAAATTATATCGTGGTGATTAAATCCAATAATCCATTGATATTTTTTGGAAACAATATAATAATCTAACCAGCCATTGTCCAAAAAAGCAGTATGGTTTAGCAAGTCAAGAACTTTTACTAATTCAGGTATATAACTTTCAAATATCCAAAATTCTTCTCTCTCATACCAAGCTCTCCCCTTGTCGATTAGAAAATAAACCATTTTATTCTCCTCTTTGATAATTTGAGGCAAAAAATAAAACCATGTTGAATAATCAACCGCATAACAGCCGAGATTTTTTTCATGCTTTTAGGACTATATCCATTTGTATTAGCCCAATGCAAACCATTTTTCCATATTTTTGTTTTATCCGCATATTTTTCTACAATCTTCTGATATATATTTTCCCACTGATTTCCACTCACCTTATGAAAGCGTTCTTTCGATATGCCGCATTGCGCTACCATTTCGTGTTCTAATCGAAATATATCACTTGCAGATTTCTTCATATTCATATTGTACGCTCACTTTCAAATTATCGGCTTATTTTTTGCTTGCAAATTCAATTGCCAATAAAATAGAGGATAACAAGATTAGGGAGAACACTTTATCAGAAATATCCAAAAATATTATTTTATCAAAAAAGATATTGGAGTAATGGCAACATTTTGGCAACAGAAAATCAGCAAGCCATAATAAATGATGTAATAGAAGTAAAAACAGGTGTATATTTGCATAAAACTTAAATAAATATAGTTAAGAACAATGAAGAACACGCCGAGTTCGAATGATTGAAATGGACCTTTTCGGAATTTTGCACACACAAAAAACAGGCTTGTAAATATACATTGCAAGCAACAGGCAAATATTTAATAATCAAATATATAAATCCGAAATGAGGTTGTTATGAAAACTTTGATATTAAATGGTTCTCCAAGAATCAATGGGGATACGAGCGGACTTATTAAGAAATTTACCGAAAAAAGATTATGTTCCTAACGGGAGCGTTTTTAGCAGACCTTCTGCAAGAGCTATCATGCTTTAAGAATGATACAGGGGACTTCGATGAGCCCCCTGTTTTTTATGCACACGGGCGTCCAAAGGAACAATGTCAGCAGAAGCTGACGGACGCCCGGCGCACGAGTAGGAGAAAGGTTTTCCCTACTCGATACTTTTGATCATTTCCTCAATTTCTTCAAGCGACGGCATCACGCGCAGCGCGCCCTTTCTCGTCGTGATGATTGACGCGGCGGCATTGGCGAAGGTAAGCATTTCCGCGAGTTTAGACGCGTCAAATCCGTCAAGTCCGTATTTTAACACGTGGTGCAGACAACATGCCCCGAACGTATCGCCCGCGCCGGTAGTCTCAATCGTTTTTTCCTGCAAAAAGGGCTTTACCTCGACACGGAAGTCTTTGTAGTACGCGCGGCTTCCCTCTTTGCCCATCGAGAGCAGAATCAGCGGAATCTGGTATTGACTGCGGAGTTTTTCAATGCCTGCATCAAAGTCCTCCTCGCCGGTAAACCACTGGATTTCATTGTCAGAGATTTTGAGCACATCGCAGTGTGCCAAACCATACTTGACCTGTTCTTTTGCGTCCTCGAGTGATTTCCAGAGCGGCGGCCTCAGGTTCGGGTCAAATGAGATGACTGCGCCGGCTTCCTTTGCAATGCTGACTGCCCTTCTGGTCGCGGCACGCACGCCCTCATGTGTCATGGATAACGTGCCGAAATGAAAGATTTTGGAAGCGCGAAGCTGTTCTGCCGGAAGCTCTGACTCCGTCAGCATCATATCCGCCCCCGGGTTGCGGTAGAACGAAAAATCCCTGTCGCCATCGGGTTGTGTGTGAACCAAGGCGAGTGTCGTGTGAACCTCCTCGTCCATATACAGGCTGTCCGCATGGATCCCGACCTCCATCACTGCACTTTTTAACTGTTCACCGAAAAAATCTTTTCCAACTTTTCCGATAAACGAAGTTTTATGCCCCAGCTTGGAGAGCATCGCCAATACATTGCAGGGCGCCCCGCCCGGATTTGCCTCAAACAGCGGATTTCCCTGCCCGCTCACCCCGTTTTCCGTGAAATCAATTAACAGTTCACCCAACGCCGTTACATCATAACTGCCCATAAGTACTTACTCCTTTCGTGTAATGCCCACAACCGCATAAAGAAAATACGCCGCATTTTGATATAAAAATTTTAACACAAAAACAGCGCTACATCAAGTCATACTTGGTGATATCCATCTCCACGATACCGTCCGCAAAGAACGAAATCCCCTGCGCCGACTGGTCGGTGTACATCGTCGCTGTCAGTACTTGTTCCCCGTCATTGACAAACACTTCCACACTAAAGCGGTCAAGAATGATGCGCAGGTTTAAATTCCCGTCCTTGCTGTTGACAAGGCTGCGTCTCTGGTGAATGATTGCCCTGCGGGAACCTGAAAACTTCCGGTCCACTTTCAGGATAGATTCGCGCGGGCGGAAGCTCAGTGAAGTTCGGTATTTGTCATTCTGCGCAAAGCGGACCGCAAACTTCTGGTAAAGCGCATTGGCGTCTCCCGCCCGCAAAGCCAGCTCCATGTCCACGCGCCGCCCCTGTACGCCGGCAAGGCTGATTGTGCCTGTAAAAGACACCTTTTCGTGCACCGTCTTGTTGCACCGCATTGCGTCCAGCTCCCGCACAGGCGCCTGATAGAGCCTGCCGTTTCGGATAGACAGCTCTCTTGGCAGACTCATCTGACCAATCCACGGCTCCTCCGGCGAGCGAAGCGGACAAGTGTCCCAGTTCTGCATCCAGCCGACCATAATCCGGCGCCCGTCCGGGGCGAGCATCGTCTGTGATGCATAGAAATCAATGCCGTAATCAATCGCTTGGTCATGCTCCTCATGAAATGTTTTGGTCTGCTCATCATAGGTGCCAATCAGGCAGAGCGAACCATTGCCATTGTGGTATTCAAACCCCTGCGGCAGCATGTCCGTCGGGCTTGCAAGAAGAACCCATTTTCCGTCCAGTGGAAAGAAATCGGGGCACTCCCACATCTTCCCAAAACGGCCATTGTTTGAAATTAATACTTTCTCATATTCCCACTGAAACCCGTCCTTGCTTCCATACAATAAGACTTGTCCGTCGCCGTCAGTCCGCGCGTTTCCAAAAACACAACTGTATGTGCCGTCCGCATTCTGCCACACTTTCGGGTCGCGGAAATCAAACTTGCTGGCGCCTTCGGGCAAATCCTTCTCATCGAGGACAGGATTCTTTTCGTATTTTTGATAGTCCAGTCCGTCACCGACTGCGAGGCTCTGTGTCTGAATATCACGGATTACATCATTTTCCTGACGCTCCTTGATGACACTGGTGTACACCAGCAGATGCCTGCCGTCAGGGAGTGTCAGCGCACTTCCCGAAAAACATCCGTCTCTGTCATATGTCTCGTCTGGCGCAAGTGCTGCCGGAAGATATTCCCAGTGCAAAAGATCTTTGCTCACCGCATGTCCCCAGTGCATTGGTCCCCATTTGGATTCATAGGGATAGTACTGGTAAAATAAATGATACATCCCATGATAATAACAAAATCCATTCGGATCGTTCATCCACCCCACGCGGGAACACAGGTGAAAATCCGGCCGCTCGTCCTTTGCGATCTGCTTCTCAACAGTCTCCTCATATTTACGCGCTTCGCGCAATGTCTGGCTTGTCATTTTCGTTTCTCCTCTCATCAATGTGCTTTGTCCCCTATTCAAGAGTCTATCGCCATTTTAACACTGATTCAGAAACGATTCAACCACCTGTGCGAAATCGATATGATTCTCTGTTTCGATTCTATTTCACGTCAATCCACACTTCTGCTGCGCTATCATTCCACACGCGCACGCCTGCGATTTCTTCTGGCAGAACAGGCGCGGTAAAAAACTGGTGGGCACGAAAGGCGGTGATCTCCTGCTCGGCTGCGGAGTACGCCGTCTCATAGCCCGCTCCCATGTCGCCTGCGACGCTGTTATCCTTCAAAACCACCTCCATATATGTGTGCGTGATATCCCGGTGCGTGCCGCTGCCAGTATATTGCAGTGACAGCGGGGAAATAGTCATATATTCGATCTCCAATCCCAGCTCTCCCAGCGCACTGCGGGTTGACGAATCCAACGCGAGCGCACTTTGTTCTACAGGGTTTTCCAATGTAAAACTTGTGAGTATTTTTATTTGTTCTTCATTCTGTTCATTCAGTGCGGACTCCTGCACATGTCTGACAACCTCAATGACATCGCCTTTCGCAAACGCGCTGTCTTTGTTGGTCCATAACAAGATACTTCCCGATAACACACCGTCCTCCACAATCTCATGTTGAAATTTCATGAGAAACCCTGTCACTGCTTTGGCGTCCTGCTGAATGCGGTAACTAAGCCGCTCATTGTCCATGTACACAAGATCTTCGTGATATCCTGCCACTCTCCCGGCATTCCACAGGCTTGTATTTCGAATATCAGTTCCCTCCTTCAACTCGGCAAAGCCCGCTGTGTCCTCATAGAATGCATAGCGGAATGGAATGAACAGATACGCTCCATCATACAGGGCAGCATCTAATTTCAGGGTGCCGTGTGTCATTGAAATCTCATTGCCAAGCGCTATCCCGTACTGGGCAAAAATGTTTTTTTGTTCCTCGGTCGGTTCCTGCGCATTTTCCGTAAAAAATCCCATCGCCTCCGCAAGTCTGTCCATCACCGAAAATTCTCCCGCCGCGAGTACCGTCATGCCAGACACTAGAAAGACGCCTGCACAGACTGCGGCGCGCGCCGGAAACGCTGCCTTAAACCGCACTGTATTTTGAGTTCTTGTCCTCTCTGCCTGTATGCGCTGCCAAACGTTGTTTTTTTGTTCCTCCGTCATGCATAGCTGCTGATACGTTTTCTTATATAATCCCTGTTTCATCGCCAAATTCCTCCCTTTCCTGTTTTTGATTCTGATTCAAAAGCGCCTGCCGCAGCAGCTTTTTTGCCCGCAGCAGTCTCGCCGAGACTAGATTGGGCGTAATGCTAAGTATACTGGCAATCTCCTTTACTTGGTATTCCTCGTAATAGCGCAGATACAGCACAATGCGATACTTTGCCGGGAGGGTGCACAGCAGCTCGTACAATGCACACTCTTCCCCGCTGCCAAGCGGCGCCGCCATCTGCCCTGCCTCCTCTAGCGGGCAGACACGCCGAAACCATGCGGACGACAATGTACTTTTACAGCAGTTTGCCGCCACGCGGATAAACCATGCCTTTTCATGTTCACGGTTTTCAAAGCGGGGCCTTTTTCTCAAATACCGCACGAAAACCTCCTGAACCATATCCTCCGCAAACGGTACTGAATTTCTATATGACATGGCAATCCTGTAGATCATGTCCCCATAGCGTGCAAACAATTCCTTTGTATCCTGCTCCATTGCCCAAACCGCCTCCTTCCTTTTGCCGTCTAAGTCTGTATTTCGTTTACCATGATTCTAATTATAATACTTTTCAAGCGTGTAAAATCTGACAGCATTGTTGACTTTTGGTGATATTTCTTATATATTTTAGGAAATGATACCATAAAGGAGGACGTTATGTCAGAATTACCAAACAATATTCGTTCCCGCATTGAGTCCTTAGGAATCCATTTTGAGTGTAAGGGAACCATCAAAACGAGCATGAATCACATCGAACGGGAAACTTGGATTTTAGAGTATGAAGGTTCTCAGTTTGTTTATGTCGCTGGTCAGAAAAATGTCACGTTAGGCTGGGACACACATCAGTGTCCTTTGGGAGACGGTGTATTGGACGATCTGCGGGAATACTTTGAACAGGGGCAAGAATACTATCAAGACCAGATGGACGATATGAAAGAGTACTATGCGCAGCAAATCACGAAAAGTAACGCCAAAAAAGCGAACGAACTGCGCGCGGAGTTAGCGGAAGAGTTGGAAAATTTAAAAGAAGAAATGCAAGATGCCGGCTGTACAAGCTGGACGGATTTCATGGCAAAGTGGAATGCACACCTGTCTGAGTGCCTGTCACCGCTGCGCACCGCGGATATCGGAGATCTGATTGTGGAGGTGGACTGCCGCTATCTTGAACAGGATGCACCCTCTTTGACGGAAGCTGTCCGTTCTCTAAAAGAAGGTCCTTTCACACTGGCGACAGAGGACGAGTGGGAATATCTCTGCAATGGCGGCGCGCGCACGCTGTTTCGCTGGGGTGATACCCTGTGCGATGTCCTGCCGGAAATCTTTAATGTGGGCTGCGTCAGCGATGTCAGGGAAAAGTCAATATTAGAGCAGGCCAATATGCTAGGATTATTTATTGCCTATAATTCTTATAAATATGAAATCATTGATAACACGATGTATGTAAAAGGCGGGGACGGCGGGTGTTCTCTATGCGGCGGGGACGGCGCAATCTATGTCCTGCCCTGCTATACGGCTTTTTACCGCGAGCCAATCAAGGAATATGATCATTCATTGTCCAACAATTACTTTTGTTATCGTCGGATCATTCGTCTGCCGTGACAGGAAAAGGAGAGAGCCACATGGCAAGAAAAATAGCTTTTTTTGATATAGATGGGACACTGACCTCAGAGCTTGACGGCAGTGTTTTGGCGGACGCTGCTTTGGCAATCGCAGCAGCGCGCGCAAACGGAAATCTCATGTTCATCAACACAGGCCGCTGCTTCCAGAATGTTGAGCGCCGCTTTCGGGCGGTGGGCTGGGACGGATATGTGTGCGGCTGCGGCACCAATATTTACTGCGGGGGGCAAGATGTTCTCCATGTCGCGCAGACACACTCCACGATCATGCAGCTCTTGCGGGCAGCGCGCGCGGCAGACGTGGATATTTTGTTTGAATCCCGCAGCTTTGTAGCGTTTGACCTGTCACGCCCGCTGCACCACCCGGACGCAGTGCGCCAGTATGAATCCTTCGCCCGCCGGTATCATGACATGCCCGAAGATCTCGAAAGCCCAAACTTTTTTGCAGACAAGTTTGTCATCTGGTATCAGGAGGAAGCGCAGCTCGAGGCGTTCCGCCGTGTCAGCGACAAATGGTTTGACTGCATTGACAGGGGCGGCACATTTCGGGAATTTGTGCCCTACGGATACTCGAAGGCAACCGGAATCCAGTATGTACTAAATCACTATCATCTGAATCTGTCCGATGCCTACGCCCTCGGGGACAGCAACAACGACCTGCCCATGCTCTCCTATGTGCCCCACAGTATTGCCATGGGCAACGCATCGCCAGAGAGCCTTTTTGCGCAGGTGGAATATGTCACTGCCAAGTCAAGCTGCGGCGGAATCCGTCAGGCGCTGGAACATTATAACTTCATATAAAGCATGTCTGCCGCTTTGTGGCGATGTCATTTGTTTCGCTTCATTTTATGGAGGAAAAGGATTTGGAGGTTCGTATGAAAATTTTTCAACAAATACTCTCCGCTTTGGTTCTGGCGGTGCTTTTAACAGGTTGTGACACTGCCAAGGAAATGGAACACACATCCACCGCAATGTCCTCCTTAGACATTGGCACAACTGACCCGGAAACTGTTCACGAATCGGAACTCACCTTGGATTCTGCGTCTGATTCCGCATCTGAAATGCTCTATGACTATGAGATTAAAACCAGTGCAGATGGCAGCCAGTATGCCGTGATTAAGGGCTTTCGCGATGATAACGCTGCACCCCCAACACTGGACTGGAACGCTGTATTTCCCAAAGAGCTGGGCGGGGTTGCGGTGACGGCATTTGCGCCCTATGCGTTTCAGAATATTCCATTGGGAAATTATAGTTATGGCAAACTTCGGATTGCGCCGGATATTGTCTCGATTGGCGCGCATTGCTTTGAAAACTGCGGCCTTACAGATGTCATATTCGAAAAACAGGATTTGCCTGAAACTGCCCTTGCTGCGAAACTGACGGTTCATGAGCGGGCATTTGCGGGCAACTCCGAGTTATGGGGAATCTATTTTAGTAACCGAGCGGTTCTTCTGAAAAATGAAGTCTTTGCAGACTGCGCAGAAACGGGTTATATTTGTTATATGTCCTATCAGGATAAAACTGCAAAAATAGCAGACGATCTAAAAGCATATGCCGCCCATAACCAGTGGAATGCAGTAGAAATTCCATCTTATTACAGCAGTTCGCCAATTGTGGATTATCCTGACACGCCACTCACACTAAAGCCTGAGATTGGAAACTTTTTCCAAGGTGAAGATGGCTCAGACGATTCCATGTTCTATCCTTTCGCGTATCATGATGATGCACTGTACTATGGATTTCCAGA
>CAJUII010000089.1:0-4385 GCA_910586405.1 uncultured Lachnospiraceae bacterium | reverse complement strand
CCGGCGATATCGAGCCGGACATCTATGATGGCTATATGCGCTACACCCAAATCTGCGTGGTCAACGGCTATGCCAAAAACCAAAAAACATGGGCAGAGAATGGGCGGGTGAAGCGGCTTCTAATGTATGTGGAAAACCAGCCTTATGCCTATCTGGAATTGGAGGACTCCCTCAATCCGCAGTATTTTACCCTGCCGTTCGATACGATTAAGGCCGCAGATGGCGTAGAGATTCACTTTAGATTTGTGATTGAGGAGGTCTATGCGGGAACAACCTATGAGGACACCTGCCTGACAGGACTTGTGGTCGATTTTATGGGACGGCGCAGTCATTAAAACATTTCCCTGCTTCTGCTGACATTTTACAACCGTGTCACAAAAAAGTCACCTGTGCATCCGCATCATAGGTATGCGGCTCTTTGGAAACTGCCTTGTGGCCAAATGCAATTGCAATTTCATACTCATACTTTTCAGGAAATTTCAATGCCTGTGAAAAATAGGCTTTCTTCTCCCCGCGCATGGCATCATAGATGCAGCCGATGATTAAATTGCCAAGTCCAAGCTCCTCTGCTGCCAGCGCCATATTTTCCACAGCAATTCCAGCGTCCAGCGCACTCCATCGAAATTCGCTGTCAGCGCTGAGTATGATGACGGTGGGCGCTTCATAGTAGAAATTATGCAGCGGCGCCGTGATTTCGCGCAGGCGGTTTTTCTCCTCCTCCAATTCTGCAAGGATTGGGTTGTCACCATTTAGTACTGTGAAATGAATCTCCTGTCTGTTTGCCGCTGTCGGCGCCTGCAGTCCTGCGTGTATCAGCGCGTTCAGCTCCTCCTCTGTCAGCGGTTCGCTTGTGTAGCCCCTTGTTGAGCTGCGTTTTTTGATCACTTCCATCACATTGCTCATTGTCGTCTGCCTCCTGCTTTTTACAAATTTTTTATTCAATCGCTTTGCTATTTTTATCCTGTCTTTATCCTATTTATATTCTGTGTCGTATAACACATTCTATTGGAGTTGTGTCCTATATCATTTTATTCTGCTGATACGATTTCATAACATTTCATGGTGTACTGCCTGAACAAGTTGATGTCCTTCAACAGTCCGCTTTTTAAGGCATCTGCTGTGTTCATCGCAAGGTCAAACTGTGCCTGCGTTATGTCTGACTGGCGCAGCGCCTCCTCCAGCTCATCCAAATCATCCACCATGATCTCGCCATTCGGATAAACGACCAAATCAAGATACAGATCCTCAAAATACAAAATCCCGTCCGTGCCCAGTCCCTGACTGGCAATCATATCTATATACCACACTGCAATGTCATTGTCGCTATTCATCATGGCTGTAATACAGTAAAAATCATCCTGCGGCAGAATTGAGAGCCATTTCATTCCCTGATCACACACCACAAAGGTTTCATCATGAAATTTCCATGTCTGTGCTTCACTGACCTGCTGAATATCCATTAAGCCAATATATCCTGTGAAAAAATCGGTATGCACCTGCCTGCCCGACAACGCTTTTGCAGTAATGCATTTCCACTCATCATAGGAGAGTCTGCTTCTTTTCATTGTATTGTCCCCCCTTCATTAGCTTTCCTTATGCCAGCAATTGCAGCTTCTCGCTGTGCTGTTCCACTACATTCTTGAGAACAGAGATATCCTGTTTCATCGTCTCATAGTCGTCAACACTGACCTTGTACCGCTCGTAAGTCGAAGTATAACATGCCTGTATCGTGTTTAACTGTGGCAAAATCTGCGTTTCCTGTGTTAATTCTATCTTTTTCACTCTTATTTTCAGATCCGAGACATCTTCTTTCAGAACTTCCACGTCCTCTTTCAGACCCTTCACGTCCTCCTTCAAGACTTCCACGTCCTCTTTCAGACCCTTCACGTCCTCCTTCAAGACTTCCACATCCTCTTTCAGACCCTTCACGTCCTCCTTTAGGCCCTTCACGTCCTCTTTGATTCCCTGTATTTCCCCTTTTAATTCCTGCATTTCCTTATTGACAGGCTCGAGCTTCGTGTCCATCATATTCGAAATCGCTAACAATAATTCATTGTCTGTCATCGTATCACTCCTCATCTTTGTAACGGCGTTATCCGTTGATAGCTGTATTATATCACAGGGAATATATGAAGTCTATTCCGAACATTCACTATTTTTGAACGAATTGGCGCTTTCTCACAAGTCTGTTTCTGAATTACTTCATCAAAGGAAATCTGTCTAGCAGCACATAATTACTCCAAAGAGGAAGCCTTGGATGGAATGAAAAAACTGACAATGCTTCATTCTTAGGAAGTGTTCACAATAGTGCTCTTAGAAAGCATAGATATAGGCAAAGCTGTGTTATAATAGATTTATGATTTTTTGAGTTGACAGAAAAATTTTGAGCATTTTTTGAGATTTAACTGTTATGATAAATATGATGAGCTATCGTCAACATCTGCCCAAAATTATTTTCACACGATCAGATACAAAGAGACTTCGAGAGCAAGCTGCATATGGAGGTGATTACATGAAACAAAGACTTTTAATTGTAGATGATGAAGCGGGAATTGTAGATATGATGGCTAGTTACTTTTCTGCTCAATACGAGGTGTTGACTGCTTATGGCGGACATGAGGCACTGCAAAAATTAACAACGCAGCCTGATCTGATTCTGCTCGACATCAATATGCCGGATATGGACGGTCTGACTCTCTGCGAGAAAATTCGAGCGCTGATCACCTGCCCTATTCTTTTTTTAACGGCAAGGGTTGAGGCTGCCGATCAAATCATTGGCTTTCAGGCCGGTGCGGATGATTACATCATTAAGCCTTTTGATTTAGATGAATTGGGTGCGAGAGTTGCCGCGCACCTGCGAAGGGAGCAGCGCCATAGAAATAAGGCGGCAATTCGCTTTTTCGGTGATCTTGCGATTGACTATTCAGCCCGAACTGTCACGATAGCTGGTGCACCTGTCGCATTGTCCAAAAAGGAATTTGATATTGTGGAACTGCTTTCGCTGAACGCCGGACAAGTATTTGACCGAGAGCGCATTTATGAAGCGGTATGGGGACTTGACGGCGAAGGGAACAGCGATACCATCATGGAACATGTCCGAAAAATTCGGGCAAAGCTGGCATCCTGTACACTTCACAATTATATTGATACAGTTTGGGGGTGCGGTTATCGATGGAATGTCTGAAAAATATGGATCTAAAGAAAACCTTTATCGTCCTGTCCGCTTCCTGTGTATTGGCTGCTCTCCTGCTGCTGTGCCTGATCTTTATCGTATGCAGTTTGATCAGCAGCTCCTATCCCACTGGCGGGATAGCAATTTCAACTGGTGGTTCGGTCACTGTACTGGAAGCCCCCACAGCGTCACAGCAAAACATATTGACGCTGCTGCACATTATTCAAATTGTGTCCTGTATCATTCTTCCTATGGGTGGACTGGCTCTATCCGGCGTCTTGTATTACCATATCAAATTAAAACTACCGATTGCTGCACTGCGGAGTGGGATTTCACGAATTCAAAACCGCGACCTGGACTTTTGCGTGTCGGTTCGTTCTGATGATGAATTAGGTCAGCTTTGCGCCGCCTTTGATACCATGCGTGAAGAACTTCTGAAATCAAATCAAGAATTATGGCGGCAGGCCGAAGAACGCAAAAGACTAAATGCCGCATTTTCTCATGATTTGCGCAACCCGATTACGGTCTTAAAGGGAACTGTCAAACTGCTGCGGCAAAACACAGCAGATGAACAGGCCATCGACAGGCTGGAAAGCTACACATTACGGATTGAACAGTATGTTGAGGCTATGAGCAGCATCCAGCGATTAGAACAAATCCCGGTGCAGATCAGCAAATGTTCATATTCATTGCTGCATTCTGAATTGGAGGAGACAGCCAAAATCCTTGCAGGCACATTATCAGTCTTTGTATTCACACCTGAGAATGGAACCCTGCACTTCGATCACGGACTGTTTCTGACTGTCGCAGAAAATCTGATTGGAAATGCTGCCCGTTTCGCCAAAAGTAGAATCACAATTTGTCTGGAACAGAAAGAAAACCTGTTGCTGCTATCTGTCACAGACGATGGTCCTGGCTATCCTATCGCGCTGATACAGAACGGTCCGAAACCCTTTGGAAAAATGAACGAGGCTTCCGAACACTTTGGTATGGGGCTATACAGCTGCCAAACATTATGTCTCAAGCATGGCGGCACACTCACACTGGAAAACCAAAAAGGCTCTGGCGCAACGGCCGCTGCCACTTTTCAACTAAATATGAAATCTTGAGCGATTTTTGAGATTTCTGTTTTACACTCTCCTTATATCACAAATAAGGAGAGATTAGTGTGAAAAATAAATTTTTCACACGGCAAATTTGTGCTTACGCCCAA
>CAJUII010000088.1 GCA_910586405.1 uncultured Lachnospiraceae bacterium | reverse complement strand
CAAGTTATTTTCTCATATCTTCGCTAGAAACACAAAGCCTTCAATTCTAAAACCTCCAAATTCAAAACCTTCAATTCAAAGCCTTTAATTCAAAGCTTCTATAAATATACATTGCGCTCTCCGCCAAAATAAGATATAATAAACCAAGTCAGTCCAATACATACACCGAATAATGTAACCCATAAAAGGAAAAACTACACATACAGCAAAAGAGTTGGAGGTTCTCCATGCATTCGACCATTAAAATACTGGAAACGATATTAACAAACATCGTAGAAATCTGCACGATCATATTAGAGCTGTTCGGCGTCGCCATACTTGTCTTTACCGCAGTCAAGTGCTTTTGGTACTGGATGAAGCGCGATTGCAGGATTCGGCTGGATTTGGCGCAGGGTATCGCACTGTCTCTTGAATTCAAGATGGGCAGCGAGGTTCTGCGTACCGTCATTGTCCGTGAATGGGGCGAGCTTGGCATACTGGGCGTCATCATTCTGCTGCGCAGCATACTTACCTTCTTGATACACTGGGAAATCAAGCATGAGGAGAAGGCATTGGCGCTTGATTCTGAGAAAGACCCGAAATCCTCTTAGCAAATATCTTCCCATCTCATTCCTTTTGTGCTATACTTGAATAAGGACGTGTTTGAAGCAATATGATAAGGAAAAGGAGGTCTGTCATATGAATATTGGCAATATTTCGGGAATGTATCCCAATTATGCACTCTATGCAAATTCAATCAATCCGTCCGCCAGAACGACAGGCAGCGATGCAGATCTGGCTGCTGTAGGCACACTTGGAAAAACCGAAGAACACAGCACGGATCCTGACAAGATCAAGAAAGCCGGCAAGCGCTCGTCACCAGAAGAATGCGAGACTTGCGCCAACCGCAAATACCAAGATGGTTCTGACGAAGGCAACGTTTCATTTAAGACGGCATCTCATGTCTCTCCAGAGTCCGCAGGCGCCAGAGTCCGCGCACACGAGGGTGAGCATGTATCCAATGCCTACAAAAAGGCCGCGCAGAAGAACGGCAAGGTCGTCAATGCCTCCGTGTCCATACAAACTTCTGTCTGTCCTGAATGCGGACGCAATTATGTATCCGGCGGCGTTACCAACACCATGATCAAATACTCCAACGAGGACAATCCATACACCAAGAATCAAAAACAGCTTGATGCTGCGAAATTCAAGGGCGCTAATATTGACTATGCCGCATAAAAAACAGCCGGAGAGGATTTTATTCTTCTCTGGCTGTTCTACATTCTTCATCTTCTATTACAAGCTCTCAAGTATCCTCTCCGCAAGCGCATCCGCAAGCTGTCTGTGCCCTTCCATCGTCAGATGCATGTAGTCAATATCATTGACTGGTGCTGTGATCACGCTATCCGCGTCCATAAACTGACACCCCATAAGCTCCGCAATCTTTTGAAACTCCTTCGCAAGCCCTGCCGATTTCTCCGCACAGCCGCGTCCCATCGTGCCGCCGACATCCGACTCAAGATACCGCTTGTCAATGTTCTGTGGCGACACAATCAAAATATTCGGATTTCCGCCGCGCCAGCAGTCGGTTGTCGATATCGCCTTAGCGACCAGCCGTTTCAGCCCGAGTGCGATACACTCCGCCGATGCGCCAAAACGCTCCTTGGTATCGTTTGTCCCCAGCATGATAATCAACAAATCAACCGGTTCATGGCTCATCAGACACGGATAAATATATTCAAGACCATTCAGCCCCTCGTGAATTGGGTCCGTAAAACAAGTCGTGCGGCCACTCAGCCCTTCCTCAATCACGAGGAAGTCATCACCGAGCTTTTGCTCTAGCAGACAGCACCAGCGCTGTGTCTCGTCAAACCGACCGCCTGTGCTGGCGCAGTATCCATGTGTATTTGAATCACCAAAACATACAATATGCTTTTTCATCTTCTATCTGCTCTCCACTGCCTTCATAAAACGCTGTGCGATCTCCAGAGGCCTTGTGATGGCGCCGCCTACCACAACCGCATAAGCACCCGCATTCAGCATTTCAACTGCCTGTTCAGGACTGTGCACTCTGCCCTCTCCAATCACAGGAATATCCACCGTCTCCGATAATTTCTTTACCAACTCATAATCCGGTCCGTCAATCTTTGGAGAATGTGCTGTGTATCCGCTCATCGTTGTGCCGACAATATCCATCCCAAGCTTCCACGCATTCACACCTTCCTCGTAGGTAGAAATATCCGCCATGAGAATTGCATCAGGATACTTTGTGCGCACTTCAGTGATAAACTCGCCTGTGCTCTTGCCATCGCCGCGCTTTTGGTCCGTGCAGTCAAGTGCGATGATATCCGAGCCCGCCTCAACAAGCGCATCTACCTCTTTCATTGTGGGCGTGATATAGCTCTCAAAACCTTCGTACTGTATTTTGATCAGACCTATGACGGGAAGCCCTGTCTCCTCCTTGATCGCCACCACATCGCGGATACTGCTGGTGCGGATCATGGGTGTTCCCGCCTGCTTCGCTGCACGCGCCATCAGATACATAATGGATTTCTCCTCCACATATAAGGGTTCTCCCGGAACTGCCTGACAGGATACAATCACTTTGCCTTTTATTTGTTCGAATAATTCCTGTTTTGTCATACGAAACCTCCATGCCTTATCTATACATACTTCTCAATTGCCTTGTCAATCATTTCCGCACACTTCTTTACCTGTGCCATATCGTCGGGTATCAAAAGCGGCAGCGGCTTGCGCACTCCTCCAAGCTCGAGCCCTTCACGAAGCTTTAAGATTTCCTTGATCACACCGTACAGATTCCCGTGGCAGGCGCACATTCCATAGATAATTTCATTTGCCGCGTACTGTACCTGCCGTGCCGCCTCCAGCTTTCCGTCATTAACAAGCGCCATGATCTTGAGGTAAAGCTCCGGCATCACGCCATATGTACCGCCGATGCCGCCGTCCGCACCGATTGCAAGCCCTGCGACAAGCTGCTCGTCAGGACCATTGAACACAGCAAAGCCCTCTCCGCCTTCCGCCTTGAATAACTGAATGTCCTGCGTCGGCATCGAGCTGTTCTTCACCGCAGCCACACGGGGATTTTTTAACATTTCACGAAACAGCGGCATCGTGAGCGCCACGCCTGCAAGCTGTGGAATGTTATAGATCACAAAATCTGTGTCCGGCGCCGCATCGGATATGTCATTCCAGTACTGCGCTATAGCATACTCAGGAAGATGGAAATAGATGGGCGGAATCGCAGCGATAGCATCTACGCCAAGCCCCTGCGCATGTGCGGCAAGCGTCATACTATCCGCTGTATTGTTACATGCCACATGTGCGATAATCGTCAGTTTTCCATTGGCTGTGTGCACTACGCGCTCCAGGGTGCGCTTTCTGTCCTCCACACTCTGATAAATACACTCTCCTGATGAGCCTCCTACATAGACGCCTTTGACGCCCTTTCTTACCATATAGTCTGTCAGTTTCTCCACACGTCCCTCGTCCACTTCACCCTGCTCATCATAACAAGCATAGAACGCTGGAATAATTCCCTGATATTTGCTGATATCTCTCATAACTGCCCCTTTCTGCGCACCGCGGCGCGCTCTTTTTATCCTATATATACTTTTATAACTGCTTTTTTTACTGCGGAAGGACTGCCCACCGCCAGCTTGACCTTGTGCGCATCCTCCGGCAGCGTGATCAGCGCCTTACCCGGTATCAGTTTGATGTAATGCTCGACGGGACCTTCCACTTCCATCAAGTCCTTCTCCTCATCAAAGCTCTTTACCGATACCTTCGACAAATCGGATACGCCGACAATCTCCTCACCGGTCACGGTCATGTGAATGTCCGCATATTTTTTGTGTGCCTCAAAAAACGCGCCCTCCTCAGGAATCGTCTCATAGTCAAACACATTCATATATACCATATTGCCATCAATATCATAATGTCCTGCCTTCACATCATCAAGAGGATGACTGCTCAGATACGCGACCGCCTTATCCAAATATTCGCCAAGACCATGATAATGCTCTATATTTGCGATCTCTGTATAAATCATACGAACCTCCCTATCCTTTGACTGCGCCCATTGTGATTCCCTTCGTAAAGTATTTCTGGAAAATAAGGAAAATAACAATAATCGGAATTGCTGCCAGCGACGCACCTGCCATGATCAAGCCAAAATCTGTTGCATTTTCCGCCTGTAACTTTGCGATACCAAGCGAAATCGTGAGATTCTTAGTGCTAGTCAGCATAATCAACTGCATAAAGTAATCATTCCATGAATTGATAAACGTAAAGATCGCCAAGGCGCCGATTCCCGGCTTAATCAATGGAAGCGCAATCGTGTAGAATGTTTTCCACTCATTTGCACCGTCAATCTTGGCAGCCTCCATCATCTCTCCCGGTATGCCCTCCGAGAACTGCTTCATCAGGAAAACACCAAACGGCCAGCCCACAATTGGGAAGATTACCGCCCAGATCGTGTTATAAAGTTCCAAGGAAGCCATCTCACGCAGCAGCGGAATCAAGATCACCTGTTTTGGCAGTGCCATCGCACACACGATCAAGGAGAATACAAGAGTGCGTCCGATAAAACGCTTCTTCGCCAGCGCATAGCCTGCCATCGCAGATGTGGCACAGGTAAGCAGCATCGCCGCCACCGACATAAACACTGTATTTAAGAGCCATCTGATCGCGGCTGGCACTTCTGGTCCTTTCAAACTGATTCCTGTAAATGGGATATTGATCTCCCAGAGTTCGGCTACCTGTCTGCTAAAAAGTTTTCTGTAATTGTCAAGCACCCACTCCTGCGGCCACCACTGCGGTGTTGTGGCATTGATTGCCGCTGAAGTTTTGAAAGAGCCAATAATAATCCAGTAAAGCGGAAAGGCAAACGCGAATGCCAAAATCGCAATAATGATAACCGATATCATTTTATAACAAGCTGCACGGTTAAACTGGTTTTGTTTCATATACATTTCCCCCTTTCCTACTTCGACTCTGCCATCTTAAACTGCACTGCCGAGAGCACTGCAATAATAATTGCGAGCACTACGCCCATCGCATTGCCATAACCATAGCGGTACAGCTTAAATGCATTGTAATAAATATAGTACATAATGGTATCTGTGCTATGGTTTGGTCCGCCGCTTGTCAGCAATTGAATCAGCGCGAAGCACTGGAAACTGTTGATTGTCGTGATCACGAGGATATACAGTGTTGTCGGCATGATCTGCGGCCACTTAATCTTCCAGAAACACTGGAACTTTGTGGCGCCGTCCACCTCCGCCGCCTCCACGAGCGACTGGTCCACGTTATTGAGCGCAGATACATACAACACAATTGGCTGCCCCACAGAGGTTGTCAGCAAGATGAGAATAATACACCCCAGCGCAAACCGCTCATCACCCAGCCAATTAATATTTTTTTCAATCAGTCCGGTGTTTGTGCCTATGTAGTTAAATATGCCGTAATAATTGTTGAACATCCACTTCCACACAACGGCAACGGCAACAGAACCCGTCACGACCGGAAGATAGAAAATACAGCGAAACGCCGAGCAGGCAGGACCTGCAAGGTCGTAGATGACGGAACTTACCCACAAGGAGAAAATACAGGTCACTGGCACGGAAACGACCACGATGATCACCGTATTTTTCAGCGCGCCAAGAAATACTTTATCCTGAAACAATTCGATATAATTGGCAAAACCGACAAAAATATCCTCGCGGTTCATCGTCGCATCAAAAAAACTCGTAAACACACACTGCACCATGGGATAGATCACAAATCCCAAAAAGAAGATCAGGCTGGGAAGCATAAAAGCATAGCCAGCGATTGTCTCCCGGCGTACCAATGCCTTACTCATGCTATTGTTTTTAGACATAAGGATTCCTCCTTTCAATGAAACCATTTTATAAAGAAGCGCCCCTCCCACATCGTTTCGGGAAGGGGCGCAACGCTACACTCTTATATAAATTATTGTGCTGATGCTGCTGCGTTTGCTGTTGTGACAAACTCCTCAACTGCTGTCTTGACATCTGTGCCTGAACCAACCTGCTGAAGCATGTTCCACCATGCTGTACGAGCTTCTGCCCATCCGCCTACTACCTGATAATAGTCGCCCATGTAAGGAATAAACTTCGCATATTCTGACATCAGTGCATCTCCGTCATAAATATTTCCAAGATCCTTTACCGGCCAGAAGTTTGACGCTTTTACGCTCTCAACAGCCTGCTTCTCATCATTTGCCATAAAGTCAATGAAAGTCTTTGCCGCTGCAATTTTTGCCGGATCGCCATTGTCAAAGATACCAAAGCCCCAAATACCGCCGCAAAGCTGAGGCTCACCGCTCTCTGTCGGGAAAGCCATCGGCAGAACATCAAAATTAATATTTCCCTGATCTGCGTTATTCTTTTCCTGTGTTGCGTTCCAGCAGAATGCCATTGCAAATGTTCCGTTGCAGAACATATTCACCTCATCTCCACCTGCTATAGATGCATCAAAGTTTATGCCGTCCATACTCTTTAACAATTCAAGCGCCTTGATATTTTCCTCACTGTTTGCCGTGTACTCTGTATGCTCAGCGTTGGTGAAAGTTCCGCCATACAGATTGTTGATCAGCGCACGCGTTCCCTGATCGCCGCCCTGTCCGCTGCAATATACTGCGCCTACATTTTGCTGTCCATAGTCATACACTGCCTGAACAGCCTTCTGGAAATTCTCTGTTGTCCATGTACCCGTTGTCTCGTCAAGATATTGAAGTGCGCCAGCCGCCTCAAAAATATCTCTGTTGACCGCCATCGTATGTGCTGTCATACAAAGCGGATACTCATAGAATACACCATCGTTGCTCTTGCATGCACTCTGTACAGAATCATAAATCAAAGACTTTGCTTCGTCTGTCCACAAATCGCCCAAATCTACCATCAGACCCTTTGCGCCCCAGTTAGCCACCAGACGTTCTGGTCCTTCCAGCACAAGATCCGGCGCCTGTTTGCCCTCGATGGCCGTGTTGATCTGGTCATCGCCATTTGTATAATCCAGATACTCTACCGTCACATGGATATCAGGATACACTGCATTGAAATTCGAGATCATGCTGTTAACTGTTTCTGAATCTCCCCAGTTTCCAACTGGATAGGTCCACAGCGTGATATCTGCTGCCTGTGAAGCATCTGCGGCTGTGTCCGTAGGTGTCTGGCTGTCCGCACTGCTGTCGCTTTCCGCACCGTCATCTGTTTTCTCTGCGGGTGCTGGCGCCGGTGCTGGCTCTGGAGCCGGCTGGCTCGTTCCTGTATCTTTGCTGCCACACGCAGCAAGAGAACATACCATAACGCAGCTCAGTGCCAATGCCATAAATTTACGCTTCTTCATAATAAGCCCTCCTTTAATTTAGAAAAATTGTTTAAAAAAGTGCAACCTTATGTAAGGTTTTTGTTGATTATGACATCATTGTACTTTCACAGTGTATTTTTGTCAATACATTTTTGAAAAATTTTTTCGTAAAATTTATTTTTTGAAAATTTTTAACATAATATACTTATATGAATTGCAACTATATAAATTATATGATATAGTAGCCTCATAGGGAATTTGTCCCAATTCGAACAATTGTAAAGGACACATCATAAGGAGGTAACTATGAAAATTTGCAGAGCAAAAGATTATAACGATATGAGCCGCAAGGCTGCTAATATCATCTCGGCACAAATTATTTTGAAGCCCAACTGCGTGCTCGGTCTTGCCACTGGTTCCACACCAATAGGAACCTACAAACAGCTCGTAGAATGGTATGAAAAAGGGGATCTTGACTTCTCAGAAGTCATGACGGTAAACCTTGATGAATACAAGGGGCTCACCCGCGAAAATCCACAGAGCTACTATTACTTTATGAATGAACATCTCTTTGGAAAAGTAAACATCGACAAGCACAGAACATTCCTGCCTGACGGGACAGAGCCAGACAGTGCCACAGCATGCGAAAATTACAACGAAATCCTTCGCGCTGTAGGAGAGCCAGACCTACAACTTTTAGGACTTGGACATAACGGACACATTGGTTTCAATGAACCGGGCGAGATTTTCTCTACGGAGACACATTGCATCGACCTGTCAGAGCAGACCATCAAGGCAAATGCACGCTTTTTTGAGACGGAAGCTGAGGTGCCGCGTCAGGCGTACACAATGGGCATCAAGACAATCATGTCCGCACGCCGGATTCTGCTTGTCGTATCTGGCGAAGACAAGGCGGATATCGTAAAGACAGCATTTTTTGGTCCCATCACCCCACAGGTACCAGCTTCCATCTTACAGCTCCACCGTAATGTAACCCTCGTGGCTGACGAAGCTGCACTCTCCAAGTTCTGAAACTGTAAATCCAAGAAATAGAAAGAATAGAAAGGCGAACAAAAATGGCATTAAGAAAAATCATCAACGGCCTTGTCTTTCAGGAAGACGGCTCTTTTACTCCAGAAACCGTATACATTTGTGATGAAAAAATTATATCGGAAAAAGACTACCGCAATGCATCCGGCGAAGAAACTGTGACAGATGCCGCTGGGCGTTATGTGATCCCCGGTTTGACTGATATCCATTTTCACGGATGCATGGGAAGCGACTGTTGTGACGGCACCGTGGATGCCTTGCAGACCATTGCACGTTATCAACTAAGTCAGGGTGTCACCTCCATCACACCTGCCACCATGACAATGCCGGAAGATGTGCTGGCACAAATCTGCCGCGCCGCAAAAGATTTTCATGATATGGCAGATCTGAATGCCGCAGATTTCTGTGGACTGTACATGGAGGGTCCGTTCATCAACGCTTCCAAAAAGGGTGCACAGAACGGAAAATATATCATTGCTGCTGACACAGACATGCTAAACCGTTTACAGGACCTCTCAGGAAATATGCTGCGCACGGTAGTGATTGCCCCTGAGACAGAAGGTGCCATGGACTTCATCCGTGAAAACAGCAGCCGCGTGAATATCTCCATCGCGCATACAGCGGCGGATTATGATATGGCAAAGGAAGCAATTGCCTGCGGTGCTTCACAATTGACGCATACCTACAATGCCATGCCGCCTTTCAGCCACCGCGCACCTGGTCCAATCGGCGCAGCCGCAGATGACGAAACCTGTCGGGCAGAATTGATCTGCGACGGCATTCACGTTCATCCCGCTGTCGTGCGGACGACCTTTAAGATGTTCGGAGATGACCGGATTATTCTGATCAGCGACAGTATGCGGGCAGCAGGTCTTGCAGACGGTCACTATGATCTGGGCGGTCAAAACGTTATTGTCAAGGGAAATCTGGCTGTCCTCGAGGACGGCACCATCGCAGGTTCTGTGACAAATCTCATGAACTGTGTGCGCACTGCCGTACAGGACATGGGCATCCCTCTCGCAAGCGCTGTCAAATGCGCCGCTGTCAATCCAGCAAAAGCAGTTGGGATCTATGCGGATTATGGGAGTCTCACTCCCGGTAAATATGCAAATATCGTAATTTTGAATAAAAATCTCGATATAGAAACCGTGATTCACCACGGCATATAAACGATAAGGAGGTAACACAATATGGCAACCATGGTTCTCGATATCGGCGGTACAGCAATCAAATCCGGCTTATATGTTGATGGAGCGCTTACAGACATTCGTGAAACACCCACAGAAGCTCATCGAGGCGCCATTTATGTAGTAAACCGCGCAAAGGAAATTATTGCAGACTACCAGCAGCGCAGTCCCTTCGAGCGCATTGGAATCAGCACTGCGGGGCAAGTTGACCCCGTGCGCGGACAGATTATCTACGCGAATGAAAATCTCTCTGGCTACACTGGCATGAAAATAAAAGAAATTATGGAACAGGCGTTTCATGTACCTGTTGCTGTAGAGAATGATGTCAATGCAGCCGCCATTGGTGAATCTGTCTTTGGCGCAGGGAAAAACTATACAGATTTTGTCTGCCTGACCTATGGGACAGGTGTAGGCGGTGCCATTTTCTCCAATGGTAAACTGTACTCTGGAAGCAGCTATTCCGCCGGAGAATTTGGTGCCATTGTCACGCATCCCGAAGAACGCTTGGCAGATCAGGAGTTTTCGGGATGTTACGAAAAATATGCTTCCACTACTGCCCTTGTTAAAAATGCACAGTTGTTGGATGCTTCCCTGTCCAATGGCCGCAAAATATTTGAGCGGCTTGATGAACCGGAGGTAAGAGCGCTTGTCGATCGCTGGATCATGGAAATCGTCTATGGACTGACCACCATCATCCATATGCTGAATCCCGAATGTGCCATTCTCGGCGGAGGCATTATGGAACAGCCTTATGTACTGGATCAGCTCCGTGAAACTCTATATCCGAATATCATGACCAGCTTCCGTCAAGTAAAATTGGAGAAGGCTGCACTTGGCAACCGCGCAGGCATGTTAGGCGCCGCCGTACTACACGAAAGGAGATGATCTATTTGGCAGGAAATATTCTGGAGTTAATCACGGAGCAATACCATTCGCTTACCCGTTCCAGCCAAAAACTGGCTGATTACATTCTTGCCAATACCCACGACTCACAATACATGTCCATCTCAAGCCTAGCGGAGTGCAGTGGCGTGTCAGAAGCATCGATCACACGCTTCTGCCGAAGCCTTGGCTTGACAGGATACAATAACTTAAAGCTGGCGCTCGCCAAAGCAGCTTACGTCACAGATATCGGAGATCCATCGGATACGCCGGAGAACATCACCTCAGAGGATACTCTCGGGAGCATCTTTCACAAATTATACGATGCCAATATTCTTTCTCTAAATGAAACGATGGAGCTGCTGGACGAAGCAGAAATATCCAGAGCTGTAGACCTCATTTCTGCCGCGAATCGAGTTTTTTGTCTTGGTCAAGGCGGCAGTATGGTCATGGCAATGGAAGCATGGGCGCGTTTTTCCACTGCCACCTCCCATTTTGTCCACATAGAGGACTCCCATATGCAAGTCATGAACATTGCCCTGGCAACTGAAAATGATGTCATTTTATTTTTCTCCTATTCTGGATCTACGAAAGATATGGAGGATATCATGCGCATTGCAAAAGAGCGTCGTGTATCCGTTATTCTGATCACACACTTTCCCAATTCACGTGCCACAGAATATGCGGATGTGGTACTGCTCTGCGGCTACAACGAAAGTCCGCTTCAATCCGGCTCTGTCGCCGCCAAACTAGGACAGCTCTTTATTATAGAATGTCTGTTCTATGTATTCTGCAAACGCAATCCCGAAGTTTATTCAAAGGCACGCTCCTCGACTGTCGAAGCAATCATGCCTAAGCTATTATAGGTTCAATAAAACGGATTGAAAGTCTAAACTTCCAATCCGTTTTTATGCACACGGGCGTCCAAAGGAACAATGCCAGCAGAAGCTGATGGACGCCCGGCGCGCGAGGATAGATTCATCAACAACTCATCCTTTAACTTGATGGCAGCCTCACCAAAATCCAACATCACTTCCGTCAACTCAGGCTGCTGTGTCATACGCCAATCAGACTCATTCGCTGTGTCCATCTGCACTGTCTGAATCAGATCTCTCAACTTCAGCTCTTTCGTCTTATCCTGTAATGGTTTTGCTGTCAATCCCGTCATGAGCACCACCACACTGCACAGCATCATGGCAGATAAAACAGTATTTCTCTCCCTGTAATGCAGTACATTCTGAATCCTGCATTTCAATGACGGCTCACCAAATGTAATCGGCGACAGTGTATAGCCATTCTGTCTTGCCGCATATTTCAGAATGCTAGACGCATATTCTTTTCGAATATCCTGATCCGCCGCTGCAATCACCGCCTCGTCACAAGAGATTTCCATATCACGCACAAACAGAAAATACGCGGCCCAGACAAAAGGATTGAACCAGTGTATCGCTGCAATCATAAAAAAGAGTGGCTTGACGAGATTGTCCTTTCTCTTTCTGTGATAATTCTCATGCGCAATTATATACTTGCGTTCATTCTCATCCATTCTTTTTGGCAGATAAATTACAGGAACAAAAAATCCCCACAAGAACGGCGACTCTATTCCGTCTGCTGTCTTGACCATCACGTTCCTTTCCTCCAATATCCCATCAGCGTCAAATGGTTCTGCATCCCTCAGCCTTCTTTGTAGCTTTACCCCTGTTCGTATAACTCCCGCTATCAACAGACTCACGCCAATCGCCCATACAGCTGCCAAAATTCTTTGTAAATATTCAGGAAATATAGTATCTGTATGATACGCATGATAGGTTGTCTCAGTATTTGAGTCTGTTCCTGGTACATATGTATGAAAATTTTCATTTGTATGATACATATCTTCATTGGCTAGATTTTCACTCGGAATATATTCAGAGGACATCTCCGCATCATTCTGGATATATACAGATTCACGATTGGAGTCTATACCTTGTACACCGCCATCTTCTAAATTTGCGGTATAATTATGAACATTGCTACTTTCCACCTTCTCAACAATTATTTCCTGCGGCAGATAGACTGCATTTTCCTCTGTATCCTCCTCAAGCCATTTTGTGAGATCAAAATCTGCAATCCATCCAGGAATCAGACTAAACGGTCCAGAAATTCGAAATGGAATGCACAGATTGACAAAAACCACAAACCACAACAAATACACATATTTTCTTTCACCACGTAACAACAGTGCACGAAGCACCATCACCACCACGATTATATAGCAGCTAATTATACTGATATTTAGTATTCTGACAAACAAATCACTCTGCATAACAACGCTCTCCTCCTGTATTTAATCCTTATACTCGTCAATCAGTACCACAAGCTCCTCAATCTGTTTCTTGCTCAATTTCTTACGCTTTAAGAAAGCAGCCACAAAATTTGGCAACGAACCATTATAGTTCTCCTCAAGATACTGCTCCCCCTTGCGCCTGATATATTCCTCCCGACTGATCTTCGAAGTAACCACTGCCGCTTTATTCTGGAAAATACCATTTTCGCAGATTTTACGCAGCACTGTATATGTCGTGGACTTCTTCCAGCCCAATCGCTGTGCTGCCAGCTTCACCAAATCCCCGCTTCCGATTGGCTCGTGCTCCCAGATTAACCCCGCCAAGAGACTTTCCGCTTCTGTCATATGATAAGTAACCATATAGTTCTTCCTCCTTTGTCTTGATAATCGCAACTGCGCATAATTGGTTTAAAAGTTATAAACTAAAATTAGTTTATAACTTTTAAACCAATTTGTCAATAGTAATGAAACATTGCATACTTCCTTTTCGTGTTCATGTACATAAAAAGGTCCGCGATCAGTCACTTCCATAACCAATCGCGGACCTTTTTATTTCCTTAATTACATTCCAGCCTGAGCCGCAACTTCCGCTGCGAAATCATCAACCTTCTTTTCGATA
>CAJUII010000087.1 GCA_910586405.1 uncultured Lachnospiraceae bacterium | reverse complement strand
GGAGGGGCGCAACCGCACCAACCATGCACTTTTTCTAAGTTATGCACCCTATGAGAATCCTGAGATATCGGTGACAGTGCGCATTGCATATGGTTACAGCTCAGATTATGCGGCACAGACTGCAAGGGATGTATATAAATATTACTACGATCTGGCAGAGGAAGATGAACTTCTGACAGGTACAGCAGATATTCCTGATGCTGTCAGTGGAATACAACAAGATTAAAAGGAGCAAATGTGAAAAATTCAGTGATATTAAAAAGTTTTCCGAATGGCATATCAGTGATATTGGATGAGACGATTTCATTTGAGGAACTGCTTACTGATATTGCGGTCAAGTTTCGGGAGGCAGATGGTTTCTTTAAGGATGCATCTGTCGCAATTTCCCTGGAGGGAAGGGCACTGACCGAGGAACAGGAGCGGGAGATCCTGGATGCGATCACGCAAAATTCGCGTTTGAAAATACTATGCCTGATGGGAAAGGATGAGGAGACAAATCTAAAGTTTCTGGGCATACAGAACAAGCTAAACTTCCAAAATGATGAAAACAGCGGACAGTTTTACAGAGGTACACTAAAGGACGGGGCGAGTATAGAAACCGAACACAGTATTATCATTCTAGGGGATGTCTGTGAGGGAAGCTGTGTGTATTCTAACAAGGATATTGTGGTACTTGGCACATTGACAGGTGATGCGTATGCCGGAGCAGGCGGGAACTGCAATCATTTTGTTGTGGCACTCAATATGCTGCCGGGCATCCTTCAGATTGGAGATTTTGTGTACAGCGGTCAGTCGCAAAAATCGCAGCGCTGGGGATTCAAAAAACCTCAGACTGTACCGAAGATTGCATATACACGCAATGGTGAAGTACAGATCGAATCTATTACAAAAGAATTGCTGGACAATTTTACACTGTGAACAAACGACGCAGATGTCCAGAGAACCATTATTTGTAATGGAGGAGTATTCCTATGAGTGAAGTAATCGTTGTTACATCCGGTAAAGGCGGTGTGGGCAAGACCACCACATCTGCAAACGTAGGAACAGGTCTGGCAGAAATGGGAAAAAGCGTTGTTTTGATCGATGCAGATATCGGACTGAGAAATCTCGATGTCGTGATGGGGCTTGAGAACCGCATTGTCTATAATCTTGTCGATGTGATTGAGGGAAACTGCCGATTGAAGCAGGCATTGATCAAAGATAAAAGACATGCTGGACTTTTCCTCATGCCGGCAGCACAGACGAGAGACAAAAACTGTATCACACCCGGACAGATGGTAAAATTGACAGACAGTCTCAGAGAGCAGTTTGACTACATAATCCTGGACTGTCCTGCGGGAATTGAACAGGGATTTCAAAATGCCATCGCTGGAGCGGACCATGCACTTGTCGTCACGACACCGGAGGTTTCTGCAATCAGAGATGCAGACAGAATCATCGGACTGCTAGAGGCAAATGAGATCAAGAAGGTCGATCTGGTGCTGAACAGACTGCGTCAGGACCTCATACGCCGCGGTGAAATGATGACTGTTGATGATGTGCTCGACATTCTGGGCATACCGTTGATCGGTGTGGTGCCCGATGATGAGAATGTTGTAATTGCGACGAATCAGGGAGAACCATTAGTGGGAAAAAATTCAGATGCCGGACAAGCTTTTTTCAATATTTGTAAACGGCTTGAGGGCAAGGAAGTTCCTTTCAGAGATTTTGGGAAGAGTGTGACGATTTGGACACGGTTCTCAGGATTATTCAAAAAAAATCTACAGGAGGAGCGGGCATGAGTTTATTTTCTTTTTTCAGACGTAAAACTTCTAGTCAGATAGCAAAGGATCGATTAAAGATTTTATTGATATCAGACAGAGTAAACTGTTCTCCTGAAATGATGGAACTAATTAAAAACGATATTGCGCAGGTCATATCAAAGTATATGAAAATTGATGCCGCAAGTATGGAGGTTCAGATTGCCAAAACAGGAAATTCTGCGCGAAATGGCAAAAAGCTTCCAGTATTATATGCGAATATACCAATACTAGATCTGCGCAGCTGACAGTAGGAAAGACAGGGAAAGGGAAAATGCTTAAAAGATACAGAGTTCGGGATTATGATTTTAAACTGATATTATTGTTGATCGCTGTCACTGTGATCGGAATACTGTCTATCGGCAGCGCAAAGCCAGAGGTCCAAAATAAACAGATTTTAGGGTTTGTCATGGGTTTGTTCATCATGATCGTGTTGTCGTTTTTTGACTATTCCTTTTTCCTGCGTTTTCATTGGGTAATCTATGCGCTGAATATTGTTTTTCTTATCATGGTGGTTGCCTTCGGCAAAGAGGTGAACAATGCCAAGCGATGGCTGGAGATTGGTGGAATCCGGTTTCAGCCGTCAGAGCTTTCCAAGCTTATGCTCATAATGTTTTATTCTCAATATATCATGAAGCATTGGGAAAAGCTAAATACGTTGAAAAATATGGTCATGATGATTTTGCTGCTGCTGCCTCCGCTGTATCTGATATATGATCAGCCAGATATGTCCACCAGCATTGTCGTCGCAGTGATTTTCTGTGTCGTTTGGTACGTCGGAGGACTGAGTTATAAGTTTATATTTGGGACGCTAGCCATAGCAATTCCGGCAGCAATCATTTTTTTTATCATGGTATTGCAGCCTGACCAGACAATCATCAATGAATATCAGCAGAGGCGTATCCTCGCGTGGCTGGAGCCTGAGAAGTATGCGCAGACAACAGCATACCAGCAGACAAACGCCATGATGGCAATTGGCTCTGGTCAGCTATGGGGAAAAGGGCTGAACAACACAATGCTCTCCGTGAAAAACGGTAATTTTGTGTCAGAGCCAGAAACAGATTTTATCTTCACGATCGTCGGGGAGGAGCTTGGATTTGCAGGCGGATGTGCTGTTGTGATTCTCCTGTTTCTCATCACGTTAGAATGTTTGAATGTAGCAAGAAAGGCAAAAGATTTAGCAGGGACCTGTATCGCATCTGGTATGGCAGCGCTTGTGGGATTTCAGAGCTTTGTCAACATAGCAGTTGCCACTGGAATTTTTCCAAATACAGGTGTTCCGCTGCCTTTTGTCAGCTATGGTCTTACATCGCTGGTAAGTATCTATATCGGAATGGGCATTGTGCTAAATATACGATTACAGTGTGTTCGAAAGTACAATAACTAAATTAGATTGGTCACGTTGCACAAAGACAGGTGAAAATGTTAAATTTTTTTGAATTAAAAGATAAAATATAGATTTTTAGATGCAAAAGGGTTAAAATATTTTTAGATGAATAATTGACAAAGGAAGGTGCAAGGACTATGAATATTGCGTTAATCGCACATGACGGAAAGAAGAAATTAATGCAGAACTTTTGCATTGCTTACAGAGGGATCTTGAGCAAGAATGAATTGTACGCCACAGGAACAACAGGAAGACTGATCGAGGAGGTTACAAATTTAAGTATTCACAAATATCTGGCAGGACATTTGGGCGGAGAACAGCAGATCTGTGCACAGATTGAACACAATCAAATAGACCTTGTTATATTTTTGAGAGATCCTTTAAACTCAAAATCTCATGAGCCGGATGTGAATAATGCAGTGAAGCTTTGCGATATGCATAATATCCCGTTGGCGACCAATCTTGCATCGGCTGAGCTTTTGATCAAGTCACTTGACAGAGGAGATTTAGACTGGCGTGAAATGTATAAGTAGATTTAGCAGGAGAGCATGTGTGATGCTGATACCTTTTGTGGTGGCTGTTCAGTTGTCTGGATGCAGTGCAAAAGAGTACACATTTGCATATGACAGGAATAGAAATAATTCAAGCTTTTCCATCGCATCACAAACGCGCGAAACGACAATAGATGCCTTTGCGGCAGGATTGTGTGTCACATCCGGCGACGTTTCCAAAGACACTGATGTAGATATGTCCCAGGCAACTGCTGGAGGTCTGTTTGACATCACAACAGGCAAGGTCATCTATGCAAAGAATGTTCATGAAAAACTGAATCCTGCAAGCTTAACGAAGGTTTTAACAGCACTGTGTGCTTTGAAGTATGGGAATCTGGATGATATGCTCACCGCGACAGAAAATGTAAATATCAGTGAATCTGGTGCTGTGAAGCTAGGTGTTCAGCCCGGTGATACGATGACGATGGACCAAGCACTGCACGCGCTGTTATTGAAGTCAGCAAATGACGTAGCTGTCATGATTGCGGAGCATGTGGGTGGAAGTGTTGAGGAGTTTGCTGCACTGATGAATGAGACAGCAAATAGTCTTGGTGCAACGAACAGTCATTTTGTGAATCCTCATGGACTCACAGATCCGAATCATTATACTACAGCTTATGATCTGTATCTGATATCCAATGAGGCTTTAAAATATGACAAATTTATGGAATTAATCCATATGTCAAGTTATACATCCACCTATCATGACCAAAACAATAATGAGAAGAATATCGATCTTCAGAACTCAAATGCGTACATTCGAGGTGAGGCTTTTGCACCTGAAAATGTCACGGTTATTGGAGGGAAAACCGGAACTACAAATGCTGCTGGGAGCTGCCTGATCGTATATGCAAAAGACAAATCCGGCAATCCTTATATCTCTATTGTACTCCAGTCAAGTGACAAGACGACGATGTACAATGAGATGACAGATTTGTTGAATGAGATTCCTTAATTTTTAGAAATTGTTCCTGTTCCCTTGATTTTTTAGTTGTATTTTTATAAGGATTCATCTATAATTATATTAATGGATTTATTTACTTCATTACATTAATGATACAAATTATAGGAGGTATTGCTTATGGTGCAGCTTATTGTAGGAAAAAAGGGAAAAGGCAAGACAAAAATTATTCTGGATATGGTAAACAAAGAGGTATCTAACGTATCTGGAAACATCGTGTATCTTGACAAAGGCAATGATCATATGTATGAACTGAATAATAAGGTAAGACTTATCAATGTGAAAGATTACGGGGTTGCTAATTCGGACGAATTTGTAGGCTTCATTCGCGGTATCATTTCCCAGGATCATGATCTTGAGCAGGTCTACTTTGATAGCTTTTTGAATATTTCATGCCTTGAGGGTACAGAGAAAGTCGAAGAAGTGTTAAATAAGCTGGATTCAATTAGCAGTACATATGGTTTTAAGATTATAGCAAGTATTTCATTAGATGAGACAGAACTGTCAGAAAGCCTAAAAGCAAAGGTCGCTGTGTCTTTATAATGGTTTATTTGTAATAGCAATGTATATGAAGCCTCGGAACAATTGCACCGGGGCTTTTTACATGTTAGAGATAGCAATATGATAGGAGATTAATATTTGTGGCATCCGAAAGTCGGCAGGTACGCAGGAAACAATTAAATAAATCCGGTAAAACCATGAATCGAATAGAGATCACTATATTTGGTGCAATGACGATCTATATTATTGCTGTGATCGTCATGTATTTCAGGCTCGATCCGATACAGGGATACGAGATTCAAATGGGGTCTTTGTCCGTTGCAAAAACGTACACAGGAATTGCAATCCGTCAGGAGGAACTGTTGAGATCTCCCTATACTGGTTATATCAATTATTATATCCGGGAGGGCGAGCGTGTATCTTCAAGAGATACGGTCTATTCTGTAGATGAGAGCGGTAAACTTGCTTCGCTGTTGAACACAGGAAATATGGATGATTCATCTTATACGGATGCAGAACTTACAGAGCTGCGCTCTGAAGTGATACAGTACGATAGAGGATTTGATTGTAAAAAGTTCCAAAGTGTGTATGATTTCAAATACGAACTTGAGGGTGCTGTCATAAAACTGGCCAATATCAGTATGTATGAACATATGGAGACGCTAAATCAATCGAGTTTGGGCGGAATGGTTTCTCTGTGCAGTGCAGGAAAAACAGGGTATGTCGTGTACAGTACGGATGGTTATGAGGGACTTACACCTGAGCAGATCACGCCTGAGATATTTGACCAGTCAAAATATGAGAAATCCAGAGTCAATAACAATGATCTGATTGAGAAAAATGCAACTGTAGGAAAATTGATAACAGATGAAAACTGGTCTCTGATAATCCCTATAGAGAAAGATCGCGTCGCAGAGCTGGAGGAAGAAGAGTACGTTCAAGTAAAATTTGTTAAGACACAGGAATCCTCGTGGGGACAAGTCGTCATTCATCATCTCGCTGACGGAGATTATGCACAGTTGATTTTCAATAATTCCTGCGTTTCCTTCTGCACAGACCGTTATGTTGATATCGAGCTCATCCTTGATGATTTGAAGGGCTTAAAGATTCCACTGTCTGCGATTGCCGAGAAAGAGTTTTTTATCATTCCAGCAGAGTATATCACAAAAGGCGGGCCTAACGGAAACTATGGCGTACTGAAGGAAAAAGCGGATGAGAACGGGAACCTGGTCAGTGCATTTATAGAGACGACTGTTTACAGTTCAGATGAAAAAGAATATTATATTGACAGTAGTGATCTTAAAGTTGGGGACTATATCTGCAAGCCTGATTCACCAGACAAGATGGCAGTCAGCAAGTCAGGAAAACTGACAGGTGTGTATAATATGAACAAGGGATATGCCGATTTTAAACAGATTACGATACTGGACAAAAATGACGAGTATGCTATCGTCAGTTCAAACACGAAATATGGTCTTACCGTTTATGACAGGATAGTGCTAGATGCCGCCAGTGTTAAAAACAATGATTTCACCTACAAATAATAGGCGGTCGTCATCTGTCAAAAGGCTTTGATCACATGCCAAGGGAAATACAGTGCTTTTCATTTCTATTTGAGCCGCCCATAGGCGGCAAGGGGGAGTATTATGGGAGAATATGGAATCAAAGAGAATATTAAAGAAGTAGAGAACATTATTGCTACAGCCTGTCAGGAATCGGACCGGGCGCCGGAGGAAGTCACGCTGATCGCTGTGAGCAAGACCAAACCAGTGGAAATGCTCAGAGAGGCATACGAGTACGGATGCAGAGATTTCGGTGAAAATAAAGTGCAGGAGCTGCTTGACAAATATGAAGTAATGCCCAAGGATATCCGCTGGCATATGATCGGACATCTCCAGAGAAATAAAGTAAAATATATCGTTGATAAAGTATCATTGATACACAGTGTAGATTCTCTTCGGCTGGCGGAGGAGATCAGTCGGGAGGCAGTTAAAAAAGACACTTGTGTCAATATTTTAATCGAAGTGAATGTGGCGGAAGAGGAAACAAAGTTTGGAATCACATGTGATGAAGTAAAGCAACTTGTGCACGATATTGCAAAATTACCCAATATTTGCGTAAAAGGTTTAATGACAATCGCGCCTTTTGTCGAAAATGCTGAACAAAACAGACCAATTTTTAGTAAATTAAGGAAAATATCGGTTGACATTATGGAAGAAAACATTGATAATATAACTATGGATATTTTATCTATGGGTATGACGGGTGATTACGCAGTAGCTGTGTCAGAGGGAGCTACCTGTGTCAGAGTAGGAACCGGTATCTTTGGAGTAAGGCAGTACATGCCGTAAAGAAAGGAAAATGACTATGGGAGTAATGGACAAGTTTTTAGACGCATTACATTTAAACAGCGAAGAGGAAGACTATGATGAAGATGATTTTTATGATGAAGGTGAGATCATCGACAATACAGTCAGAAAACCGATGAAGGTTGTCCGCGACGAGGATGATTATGATGAGCCCGTAGAGAAAGTGAGAAAGCAGTCCCAGAAGGTAACTCCTATCAGGTCTGTCAAACGTGCACCCGGAAATGGTATGGAGGTGTGTGTGATCAAGCCAAACAGTATCGAGGATGCGCGTGAGATCACAGAGACACTTCTTGCAAACCGCACTGTTGTATTGAATTTAGAGGGCCTTGAAGTTGAGATTGCGCAGAGAATCATTGACTTTGCTTCTGGCTCTACATATGCGATCAGCGGTAATCTTCAGAAGATTTCGAACTTCATATTTATTATCACACCTGCATGTGTTGATATTTCAGGAGATTTTCAGGAGATCTTATCAGGAACATTTGATGTACCTGTACCACTTTCACGCAATGTAGTCTAATATTTCGGTATAACGAAGGATGGGCTTCTCACTTGTACTTACAGTGGGAAGTTTTTTATGCACACAGATTTTAAGGAGGAACTTATGTCACAGCGGTTAACAATCAATATGAACAATAAACCCATCTATGATATTGTATATGAACAGGATTTCAGTCATCTGGCAGAGGTGCTGGAACCGTTAGGGATACAGGATAAGAAGCTATGTATTATCACGGATTCTCGGGTCAAAGGTTTTTATGCAGATGAAGTGCGCGAGGCGTTGCAGCATCATTGTAAGGAAATTTTTGTCTATGATTTTCCAGATGGAGAGCGGAACAAAAATTTAGATACAGTAAAGAATATTTATTCGTATTTGATACAAAATAAGTTTGAGCGAAAAGATTTGCTGTTGGCACTCGGCGGCGGCGTGGTAGGTGATACGACAGGTTTTGTGGCTGCTACATACCTGAGAGGTATTGATTTTGTGCAGATTCCAACAACGCTGCTCGCTCAGGTAGACAGCAGCATCGGCGGTAAGACAGGTGTTGATTTTGACCAATATAAAAATATGGTAGGGGCTTTTTATATGCCCAAGCTGGTGTATATGAATGTATCAACACTCAAAACGCTCGATGACAGGCAGTATTACTCAGGTATGGGCGAAGTCTTAAAGCATGGATTGATCAAGAGCGCAAGCTTCTATGAATGGATACTTGATAATATTTATGAAATCCATGACAGAAATCTTGATATACTTGAAGATATGGTCTATAAAAGCTGTACCTGCAAGAAGCTTGTCGTCGAGAAAGACCCGACAGAGAAGGGAGAACGCGCACTTCTAAATTTTGGTCACACAATCGGGCACGCCATTGAGAAGGCGAAAAACTTTGAGCTGACGCATGGCGAATGTGTCGCGCTTGGCAGTATTGCCGCGGCATATATCTCATGGAAAAGAAATTTGCTGTCAAAGGATGAATTTTATGAGATTCGGGATATGTTTGTGCCGTTCAATCTTCCGATCACAATAGAAGATATTGACCCGGAGGAGATTTATAACCTGACGACCTCCGACAAAAAAATGGAGGGAGACAAGATCAAATTTATCCTTTTGAAAAAGGTAGGAAAGGCTATGATTGACACTACTGTCACCAAAGAGGAAATCTTAGCCGGAATCAATGAAATCTATTTCACAGACGAGGATTGGGATTCATAAAAGAAATGAATAAGAAAAAGAAAAGATTACTAACTATTGATATGCTTTTAATGCTGTTGCTGATTGTGGTGGATCAGATCACTAAATATTTCGCTGTCGCCAATCTGAAGAATCATGAACCGTGGGTTCTTTGGAATGGTGTGTTTGAGTTGCATTATTTGGAAAACCGCGGCGCAGCATTTGGTATGCTTCAAGATCAAAAAGTACTTTTTGTACTCATCGCCATGATTATCCTGACAGTCATTGTGTATGTACTAGTCAAGACTCCCTATCAGAAGATGTATACGAAGCTGCATATTACACTTGTGTTTATCGCTGGTGGCGCAATTGGCAATTTGATTGACAGATTGCGGTATGATTACGTCGTTGATTTTTTATATTTCAGCCTGATCAATTTTCCAATTTTTAATGTGGCTGATATCTATGTGACATTGTCTTCTATTTATCTGGTGATTTTGTTACTGTTTGTCTATAAAGAATCTGATTTGGAATTTTTGACCTTTCGGACCAAAAAGTTCCGTGATATCAAATAATGGGAGTATCTATGAACGAAATAGTATTTGAGATTCTGCCCGAGATGCAAGATGAGCGCATCGATAAATGCATTAGCAGCTATTTGGTGGCGTTATCCAGAAGTTATATTCAAAAAATCATCAAGGAGGGGCATGTCTTTGTAAATGACACGCCTGTCAAATCGAACTACAGGGTAAAGGTGGAGGATCAAGTAAAGTTTACTCTACCAGACTGCGTAGAACCAGATATTCCAGCGCAGAATATTCCGCTTGATATTCTGTATGAGGATGAGGACCTTCTGATTATTAATAAACCCAAAAATATGGTGGTGCATCCTGCTCCTGGGCACTATGAAGGAACGCTGGTCAATGCGGTGATGTATCACTGCCAGGGAGCGCTCTCAGGCATTAACGGTGTAATGCGCCCCGGCATCGTCCACCGTATTGACAAGGACACGACGGGGTCGATCATTGTCTGTAAAAATGATGAGGCGCATAACGCCATCGCCGCCCTGCTCAAAACGCATGATATTACCCGAAAGTACCGGGCTGTTGTACATGGTGTACTCAAGACACCACAGGGAACAGTCAATGCGCCAATCGGACGCCATCCAAATGACCGTAAAAAAATGGCAGTGAATGAAAAAAATGGAAAGCACGCTGTCACACACTATAAAGTATTGGAACAATTTGACCAGTATACATATATTGAGTGTCAGCTCGAGACTGGCAGAACACATCAAATCAGAGTTCATATGGCAAGTATCGGTCATCCGCTGCTGGGTGATACGGTGTACACGAACCGGAAATCACCATTTCATTTAGATGGACAGGTGTTACATGCGATGACCATTGGTTTTCCCCATCCGAGAAGCGGCATATATCTTGAGTTTGAGGCACCGCTTCCAGAATATTTTGAAAAGCTCCTATCTGTGCTGCGTGGTGTTCGATGAGTAACAGCAAACCCATGAACTGAATAATTACCAAAATCATACAAAATTTTAAACTTTAATTTGAAATTTTTGTTCAAAAAGTATATAATAAGAATAGGTTATATAAATGTCATTCAGAAAGGATGGGATCATATGAATACTATAATTACAATTGGACGCCAGTTTGGCTCTGGAGGACATGAGATTGGTGAGAAATTAGCAAATCATTATGGAATCAAATGTTTTGATAAGGAACTTCTTTCTCGGGCGGCAAAAGAAAGCGGCTTCTGTGAAGAAATGCTCAGAAACCACGATGAGAGGCCGACCAATTCGTTTCTTTACAATCTAGTCATGGACACGTATACGTTTGGATACAATTCGTCCTCTTTTGTTGATATGCCAATCAGCCATAAAGTGTTTATGGCACAGTTTGACACCATCAAAAAGATCGCAGAGGAGGAGCCCTGTGTAATCGTCGGGCGCTGTGCAGACTATGCGCTACAGGAGTATAAAAACTGCCTGCATCTTTTCATCCATGCAAACGAAGAGGCAAAGATTGAGCGCATCAAACTAAAATACAACGTGGATGCAGACAAGGCGCGGGAGATGATGGTCAAGAAGGACAGACAGCGTCAGAGTTATTACAATTATTATTCCACAAAGAAATGGGGGCGCTCCGACAGCTATGACTTGTCGATTAACAGCAGTATCCTCGGCGTTGATGGGACGGTGAAGCTCATCATTCAATACATAGAAGATTTTGAGGAAAAGAACAAGAAGAACTAGAGATGCTGCGGCATCTCTAATTTTTTCCTGTCGGATTATACCACAAGTATATTGTTTTATTATTTTTTTCATGATATAGTAAATGCATGGAGTGGTTTGGAGTCGTGTCTTGATCAAGACACATACAGCAAACTTACATATCTAACATATGGAAACAGGTTCCACGATGAGGGACTCCCAAGCCACTCTTTGTATATAGGGCTATAGCTCAGTTGGTAGAGCAGGAAAAAAGGAGCTTTGTCAAAAGCTTTTGCAGCAACTTTCTATAGGAATGATAATCCCCTTGTCGCCGGTTCGAGTCCGGTTAGCCCTATTCATCAAAAAATAATTTATTCCGGGGCTATAGCTCAATGGCAGAGCAGGAGTCTTGTCAAAGATTCTTACAGCAACAATCAAATTTTTCGGTTCGAATCCGAATAGCCCCGATTGGAGCTGTAGTTCAGTTGGATAGAACGATATGCCAAAAGGAGCTTTGTCAAAAGCTCTTGCAGCAATTTTCTAGTCACCATATAGGTCGCAGGTTCGAGGCCTGCCAGCTCCGTTTACTATGCGTATAGGATTTTGGCATTGATATATGTTTAGAGGGAGGGAAACAAAATGAGCTTCATGCAGAATGTAAAGAACATGCTGAATAATGAATATAACACGTCTGTCACAGAAAATGGTGCAGTTGGTTACAGAACATCGGGGAGAGCACTGCTTGATTTGAATTTTGCCGTCTCCTCACTTAGAAATGCCCAAGAACAGGAAATCATAGACCGTTTTATCAAGGCGTATTATGAGGAACCAAAGATTGCGCTGCGCTGGCTGTTTTTTGCAGGAGATGTGCGGCAGGGGCTCGGAGAGCGCAGGCTGTTCAAGACGGTTTTGCTTGAATTTGCAAAGAGCCGCCCTGAGCTTGCCAAGGCTTTGATGCCGCTGATTCCAGAATATTCAAGGTGGGATATTCTCGTGGCACTGGTTGATACACCGCTTGCAGAGGAGGCCGCGGAGCTGATACACAGACAGCTTGCAGAGGACGGTGCGAATATGGAAAAAGGTGCCTCTATCAGTCTGTGCGCGAAGTGGCTGCCGTCGGAAAACGCCTCGTCACGCCACACAAAGCGTCTGGCACGCCTGCTTACCAAAAAGCTGTCCATGACAAGCAGGCAGTACCGCAAAATGCTGGCTTCTTACAGAAGCTATCTGGACGTTGTGGAAGTAAAAATGAGTGGAAAGCGATGGGCTGACATTGATTATGAGGCAGTTCCATCACGGGCAAATTTGGTATATAACGCTGCGTTTCTGCGCAACGATGAAGATCGCCGCCGGGAATTTCTCGGTGCAGTGAAAAAGGGCGAGAAGTCTGTACATGCCGGCGTGCTCTATCCGCATGATATTGTACATTCCTATATGGATTTTGAAAAGAAACCGGGCTGGCTCTATGTTAAGCCGTTAGATGACACGCTGGAAGAGCTGTGGAGGGCGCTGCCTGATTATGTGCAGGGCGCGGGAAATACACTCTGTATCGCAGATGGTTCTGGGAGTATGTGGTCAAAGGTTGGCAATTCCAATGTATCCTGTCTGGATGTAGCGAATGCGCTTGCGATTTATTTTGCTGAGCGGTGTACAGGA
The DNA here is from genome assembly GCA_910586405.1 of uncultured Lachnospiraceae bacterium. Taxonomy (GTDB): domain Bacteria; phylum Bacillota; class Clostridia; order Lachnospirales; family Lachnospiraceae; genus COE1. The sequence continues at coordinate 558 of CAJUII010000087.1, read as the reverse complement.
CAGTTTCGGGACACATACATTACGTTTAGCCAGACACCGCAGTTTGTCGATTTGTCCAAGGGAAAAACATTGTATGACAAGTTGTGTATCGCGATTCATCATAATGAAGTGGCAAACACAAACATAGAAGCAGTGTTCGACCTGATACTGGACACAGCACTCAAGTATCATATGCCGCAGAACGAGCTCCCGCAGAATCTGCTGATTCTGTCCGATATGGAGTTTGATAGTGCGACAAGATGTGCTGTCAATGGGAATTGGGCATCTTGTGTATCGCCGGATGAGAAGTTATTTGAACGGTTTGCCAAAAAGTACGCAGCACATGGCTATCGGCTGCCGCGGCTTATATTCTGGAATATCCAAAGCAGGACAAATACGATTCCTGTCCGGGAAAATAAGCTCGGCGTGGCGCTTGTGAGCGGATTTTCACCAGTCATTACCAAGATGGTACTCAGCAATGAGGTCGATCCCTACAAGATGCTCATACAGCAGCTTATGTCGCCGAGATATGATGCAGTAGAGCAGGCGGCATCAGAATATATTTGACAAATTATATAT
>CAJUII010000086.1:4757-13743 GCA_910586405.1 uncultured Lachnospiraceae bacterium | reverse complement strand
CCTAAACGGGTTATTGATCGGTACCATTGGCGAGGTGAAATGAAGCGCCATCATACAGCATAGCTGAAAGCAAATCTGAGCCATCTTGATCCTGAGATACAGTATGGCTCAGATTTTGTTGTCAGGCATGCAGATTAAAAATTATCAAGTCTTTGCATACAATCCCCGAAATGATTGACTTCTTGGAAAATTATAGATATAATAATGTATCATAAGAAAAAATATGATACTGCGGCTGAGAACCTGTCAGAAATGCAGGGAATTGATACAGGGGAGAGCGTGGTACAAAAATGATTTCATGGGGGAATGACTATGTCTAAGCAATGGAATTTTAAGGACAAAAACAGCCTTAGCCAAAAGATTATCACAAAGATGGCAGGGATTACGGCTGTTATTTTTTTGCTTACAATTATGATGTCTGCTTTGCTCTCTGCAAAGTCGCTGGTGCGGGTGAACAGGGAAAAGCTGTCAGCAGTTGCTTATGAAAATGCTTTTTTGCTGGTGAGTGATATTGAGGAGGCGTATGGAAAAGTGATCGGCTTTGCGGGCGCGCTCAGAAATATTTCCACACTGGATCCAACTGAGCAGAGAGGGGCGATTGATACCGCTTTGGTGGGGCTTTTGGAGGACGGCGATGGATTTACGACCGCATTTGCCTATTTTGAGCAAAATGCCATTGCGAATGCGGACGGTGTGCCGTACAGTGTGCACAAAAAAGATATGGCGTATGAGGCAGTTGTCTATCCGAATGAGGAAAAGACAGGATATGTTTTTGAGAAGCATGAGGATGCCTTTGATAATTATGATAAAGAGTACTGGAAGCAGATCAAACAGAGCGGGGAACCGTATATTATGGACCCTTATGTGTATGAGCTGATGGGAAATAACATTATGATGATCAGCATCATTGCGCCGATTTGGGATGCGCAGGGCGAGTTTCTCGGCGTGTGCGGTGTTGATGTGGCGCTTGATAAGATGCAGGAGCAGCTTCTGATCAGCACGGATTATAAGTCGGCGCATCTGGTAGCGCTCGCGGAGGACAAAACAATTCTGGTGGATTCTGCCGATAACACAACAGTTGGAAAGACGGCCTCCGAGGCGGGGTATAAGACCATGGAGGCGGATGTGCACAAGCTGAATGATATGCCTGAGGGAGAGCTTCGCAGCAGCCGTGCGCTGATTAAGGCAAGGAAAAATTATGGCACAAGAAGAGGCGGTGTCTGTGTGACAATCCCGCTGACTGTGAACAACAAAACACATTGGACACTGCACATGACAGTCAATGGTATGGAATTTTACGGACCGATAATTGAGGGCGCCGGGAAACTGACATTTATAGTACTGGTGTTTGGATATTTGCTGCTAAGATCCATGAACCGCATTATCAGGCGTGCGCTTGATCCGATTCAGGTGATTACGGAAGGTGCTGGGAAGCTGGAAGCCGGAGATTTGAATATTCACATTGATATCCAGTCGGAGGATGAGCTGGGGCGGCTCGCGCAGGCGTTTAACCATATCAGTACCATCATCAATAATTATGTGAAGGATATCTCGGAGCAGCTTTCTCAGATGGCGGATAACAATATGGATATCAATATCAGTCAGGATTACATAGGTGATTTTATACCAATTCAGGTATCCATTAAGAAGATTTCTGAATCGCTGAATGAAACGCTGCAAGAGATTGTTATTTCTGCCGATGAAGTGTCCGCAAGCTCTGAGAATGTGTCCTCCGGCGCTCAGATTCTGTCAGATGGCGCGACAGAGCAGGCATCGGCGATCGACCAGCTTGCAGCGTCAATTGAGAGCTTGTCGCAGGACGTGTCGGCAAATGCGAAGGACGCGCAGACGGCAAATAATTTCGTTTCCGAGGTGAACCATCATATTGAGGAGAGCAACAAGGAGATGGAGCATTTAATACAGGCAATGTCAGAGATCAGCCATTCTTCTGGAGAGATTGAGAAGATTGTCAAGACGATTGAAGATATTGCGGCGCAGACCAATCTGCTTTCCCTGAATGCGTCGATTGAGGCGTCGAGGGCGGGAATGGCAGGAAAGGGCTTTGCTGTGGTGGCGAATGAAATCCGTGAGCTGGCGTCAAAGAGTGCGCAGGCGGTCAACCAGACAGCGTCTCTGATCGCAACGTCCCAGAAGGCAGTTGAGAATGGCATGACTATTGCGGACAACACGGCAAAATCGCTGATGACAGTGGTAAAGGGGGCGGAGGAGATCTTATCTTCGATGGAAAAAATCAGCAACGCCTCACAGAATCAGAAGGGAGTACTAGAGCAGATTACAACAAATGTTGATTCAATCAGCAACGTAGTCCAGTCAAATTCCTCGTTTGCGCAGAACAGTGCAGCGACGAGTGCGGAGCTGTCAGACCAGTCCAAGCGCCTGCATGAACTGGTGAACCGCTTCCATTTGAAAAAGAACGCCTAATTTACACTTTTTGTTTGAATTTTCGCAATAATCCTGCGGTGACAAGCATGACAGCAAGTACGCATAAGACTGTCAGCATGACCACCGCAGGATTTTGTTTGGGAACAATCCGTTTGGTGGTTTGTGAAGGGGACTGTATGGACTCGGCGGCGTCTGTTTCCGTTTGATCAAATTGCGCAGTGCCTCTTGCCGGCGCGCCGGAGGGATAGAGCGTATCAAAATCCGCGTCGGGCTCGTCAATGCAGATCCAGACATTGCGCATGCCGTAATAATAGCCGACTTTTCCCCAACATCTGTTCTTTTCATCAAGATAGACGCTTTCGTATGACGGGAGGAAGTCGCCTGTCTGTATTATGTCATATGTCTCGGAACCGGGGTATTTCCAGAGATAGATCTCCTTGTTCTGATACAGGGTGTCCAGAATGCCGGATTCAGAGACAATCTCCGCGGCGTATTCTTCGGCAAAGGAAATACTGTCATAGATCACATTCATATAATCCATTGGCAGCCAGCCTGTCTGATCAGCGTTTTCATAAATGCCCCAGAGGACGCCATCGGCGCTTTGATAGGTAAAGGAGATACGGGTTTGGGTGCCATTGTCTAAGCGGGTGATGATTTGCGGCGATTCGGGGCTTTGGTATACAATGACAACGCCGTCTGGACCATTTGCGGTGAACATACGGTTGATATGCGTGCATTCTCTGGCATGGCGGTTGTAGAAGTTATCATCGGGCCCCCAGATGAGATCTGCCTGCACGGGAAACGCATACAGCATACAGCACAACAGAATACTGAGCACAATAAAACATTTTTTCATTGAGATACCTCCAATTTTTGTTCTCACGGGCGTTCAAAGTAAATATATCAGCGAAAGCTGGCGCACGCCCGATGCGGCTTTGACAGCTTTGCTGTAAACAGGAAACGTGTTATAAGAGGAAGAACCCAGCGAGCCATGAGCACGTATTTGCTGTTAGCGATAACAGTACAGGGTGCTGAAGCTGCCATTCTTTTTTGGTGGAGAAGCTATGATAAATCAATGCTTCTGCGAGTATAACCAGCAGTTCTAACCCAAGCTGCAGCCACAGATCAGGGAGTGCTGGCAGATAGAGGCTTCCCAGCCAGTGCAGCAGCACGGCTGGAGGATTTGTGAGGATATTGACAAGCACTACCAGCAGCAGCTTTTGGCGGGAACGGATTTTGTATAAAACGGCCACCGCCAGCTCGATAAGGAGGGTAAACAGCAGGGCAGTGCCAAACATTTTTAAAAGCCAGTGTGTCATGAAAACCTCCTTAAAAGCCAGTGTACTAAGCCCGCCATCTATGGATTCCAGCGTATAAAATAATCAGGGAGAGCACGCTGCCCACGCAGGCTGCCACGTGTCCGTCTGATCCGGCAGAGAGTCCAAAGCAGGCGGGAAGGAAGCCAAGAAACAGCCCAAAGGTCAGAAAGCCAAAGGAAAATCCCGGCATATTGGGAAATTGGCAAATCATGAGATATAGTGTAATGGGCATTGTCATATTAAACAAAAACAGCGCAGCAACGCCAAAGGGCATCAGGTGCGCCCCTAAGTATGCGATGGCGGCCATGAGTAAGGATATGGTTGATACCTTCACAATGCCGTACCGCGCTGCCAGAACACCGCCGGCGGCTTTTCCGAGGACAACAGCCAGCACGGCAGCCAGTCCGCCCAGCATGGAAGTTTTCCATGAAAAGGTGACTGTCATGCCAAGATACGAGCGCAGAAGCACAACGAGCAGGCAGCACAGCGGGAGAATGCCTGCTATTTTTGGCTGCTGTGGATTGTCCGCAATGCTGGTTTGGGCGGCAGCAGTGTGTGGCTTACTTTTTGCCTGCTTAAAGGCAGCGGCGCAGCACGCGAGCATCAAAATACAGACAGCCCACAGACAGTATTTTGCAATTCCATTTTTGGCTGCGAGTGTTCCGAGGTACAGGCCAAGTGCCCCCGGTGCGACAAAGATGCCGAGTCCTTTGCCGCACCAGTGCTGTTCGTTGTCCTCATAGATTGTGCCGACACCGCCGCCAATATGAAACAGGGCATTGCCCGTCCCCAGCACAACCGGATGGGTGATTGTGCCGAGGAGGGTGCACAGGACACCGAGGACTGCCACAAGACAGGACACGGTGTTTTTGGCTTTGGGCGCTTTGTAGTCCAGCAGAACGCCAAGCGGCATTTGCAGTGCAAAGGCGCAGAAGTTGTACAGCAAAAAGTCCATTGGCTGATTTTGAGAGGTCAGGAAGCTGCCAAACATGGCGAAGGCGCAGACGCCGTCCACCATGAGATGCAGGAGTGAATACCACCGCGTCATGTGGCTGCCTTCTGTTTGCGGCTCTCCCATTTGGAGATGGTCTGGCGGCTTACCCCCAGTTTGTCTGCGACCTCCTCCTGCGTCAACCCGCTTTTTTTGCGTGCGTGAAATAAACTGTTTCCTAATTTCATATAAATCCTCCTTGCGCGCTGCTTGGTTGTTAGAAGCTTTATTCAGTATACTGCCTGCTGGCTGGAAACACCACCAAGGAAATTATACAATTTCGCGCGTTTTCCTGACATGCTGTTCGCCGCATATTTTCGTTTTGTGGTGCTGTGCATAAAAGAATAGAGCAGCCAGTTTCGTCTGCTCTGATAAATCAATTTTATATTTCGACACAAAACATGAGGCGCCTGTGCAGGAATAGTTCCTTACATTTATAGTATACGCCTAAAATCACGAAAATGAAAGTCTGTTTTTATAGAAATTCTGGGTGTATACTTGGCATATGCTGTCAATTGGTATACTGATTTCAGATTACTGAAATGAATGACTTGCCTGTTTTCGAAGCAGTGTACTGTCTTTTCAATGAGAGGAATGGATACATATGAGATTATTAAAGAACAAATCGTTTCGGCTTCTGGTCTGGGCTACGTTGGTATCGTCATTTGGCGACAGTCTGTATGCACTGGCAATCACCCTGTCAGTCTATGAGTTATCGGGTTCACTGGCAGGCGTGGCGGGAATGTGGCTCATCAGGGCGCTGATTCGGATTCCGTGTCAGTTTGTGTCGGGCGTTATTGTAGATCGTTTTAATCGCAAGAAAGTGAGCATTTATGTATATTTGCTGAGTGCGGCGTTGATGCTGTCCTTTGTATGTACCAATGGGAAGTACATGCTGCTTGCCTATGTGTTAATCTTTGTACTGCAAGGGACAAGTGATGTTGACAATATGGCGCAGATGGGGCTGATGTCCGAGCTGCTTGACAAAAGCGATTTGATGGATGCCAATAACCTGTTTTCTGTGATCGGGACTGTCATCCTGTTGGTTGGTCCTGGTGTTGGAGGAGTTTTGTACAGTGTGTCGGGCACGCAGGTGCTTTATCTGATGGATGCGGTGACGTTTTTGGTGGCAGCAGCGCTCATGTGGCGGCTCCCGTATGCGTATCACAAGAAGGAGGACGAGGCAGATAAGGCTGAGTTTACGCTGTTTCGATTTGCGAAGGAGGGCATTGCAGCGGTCAGAAAGATGCCTGTTGTCATGGTTGTGATGCTGACCAGTGTATTCTTTGGTATTTTGGGACGCTTTTATGAGATTGATAAAATCTATGTCGCGGATCAGATTTTGGCAATCGGCGCCGGCGGGATTGTCTACTTTACCTATGCGATGGCGATTGGAAGCCTGCTGGCGCCGGCGGTGACAAAGCTGTTGTCAAAGTCAAAGCTGGATGATGTGGCGAAGTATGCCTTGCTGAGCATTCTACTGATAGGAAGTTTTGTGCTCTGGGGAAATACACCAGTCTTTGCGGTCAGCTTTGCAGCAAATGTATTGATTGGCGTTTTTAATACAGGGTCTTCGATTTTTGTCAATACAATTTTACAGAGCAGGGTTGAGCGGGATGTGTTTGGTCGTGTAATGGCACTGCGCCAGATTGTTGTGGTGCTCAGCGCTGTGGTTGGAATCGTGGCAGCGCCCGTTCTGGTAGAGCTGGTCGGTGTGGGGTATTCGATGATAGGCGTCGGACTGCTGGCAGTGTTGTTTGTGGTATATTTGCTTGTTGCTGCACACGGAAAGTCAGCTGCGCGGAAAACAGCATGAAAAGAGATGCATAAAAAGTATGAAAAGGAAAGTATGAAAACAGCATAAAAAATGATGTAAAAGCAATGATGAACAGGGAACTGGTTTAAAAATCGGTGAAGGGTATGTACCAATGGGAAGTACATGCTGCTTGCCTATGTGTTAATCTTTGTACTGCAAGGGACAAGTGATGTTGACAATATGGCGCAGATGGGGCTGATGTCCGAGCTGCTTGACAAAAGCGATTTGATGGATGCCAATAACCTGTTTTCTGTGATCGGGACTGTCATCCTGTTGGTTGGTCCTGGTGTTGGAGGAGTTTTGTACAGTGTGTCGGGCACGCAGGTGCTTTATCTGATGGATGCGGTGACGTTTTTGGTGGCAGCAGCGCTCATGTGGCGGCTCCCGTATGCGTATCACAAGAAGGAGGACGAGGCAGATAAGGCTGAGTTTACGCTGTTTCGATTTGCGAAGGAGGGCATTGCAGCGGTCAGAAAGATGCCTGTTGTCATGGTTGTGATGCTGACCAGTGTATTCTTTGGTATTTTGGGACGCTTTTATGAGATTGATAAAATCTATGTCGCGGATCAGATTTTGGCAATCGGCGCCGGCGGGATTGTCTACTTTACCTATGCGATGGCGATTGGAAGCCTGCTGGCGCCGGCGGTGACAAAGCTGTTGTCAAAGTCAAAGCTGGATGATGTGGCGAAGTATGCCTTGCTGAGCATTCTACTGATAGGAAGTTTTGTGCTCTGGGGAAATACACCAGTCTTTGCGGTCAGCTTTGCAGCAAATGTATTGATTGGCGTTTTTAATACAGGGTCTTCGATTTTTGTCAATACAATTTTACAGAGCAGGGTTGAGCGGGATGTGTTTGGTCGTGTAATGGCACTGCGCCAGATTGTTGTGGTGCTCAGCGCTGTGGTTGGAATCGTGGCAGCGCCCGTTCTGGTAGAGCTGGTCGGTGTGGGGTATTCGATGATAGGCGTCGGACTGCTGGCAGTGTTGTTTGTGGTATATTTGCTTGTTGCTGCACACGGAAAGTCAGCTGCGCGGAAAACAGCATGAAAAGAGATGCATAAAAAGTATGAAAAGGAAAGTATGAAAACAGCATAAAAAATGATGTAAAAGCAATGATGAACAGGGAACTGGTTTAAAAATCGGTGAAGGCTAAGGAGAACATATGTATACACAAAGTCCATCATAAATTCTATCATCAAAATCTGTACTTTTTGGCGTGTATGAAAATAAAAATCTGAAACATCAGGTTCAGATTTTGTATGATAGGAGATTAAAATGAAGAAAAAACGAAATATAGACAGACTTGAAATGTTGGCATTTTTCAATGGCTTGGTATTTTATGCGCCAGTTGCGCTTCTGGTGCGGACCCATGCGGGCGTGACGATGGCACAGTTTTTTGTGCTGCAAGCGGTGTTGTCGCTGACGGTATTTTTGTTTGAAATCCCGACGGGTATGCTCACAGACAGAATTGGGTACAAGAACACAATGGTTTTGGCGCAGGTCATTGTCGTTCTGGCGAGAGGACTTATGGTGATCGCGTATCTGACAGGCAGTTTGGGACTGTTTGTTGTGGAGGCGGTCGCGGAGGGCTTTGCTGCCTGCTTCTTGTCAGGGACACAGGACGCGTATATTTATAGTGTTTATCAAGAGGCGCAGTATCCTGTAAAGATGGCGCGCGTGTCAAATTTTGGAACGGCTGGCTTTATCGTGAGTACGCTGCTCTATGCCGTGCTTTACCGTATTGGCGGAATCCTTGTCCTGCTTGTGGCGACAGTGATTTCCTGCGGTGCTGGGGTTTTTTGTGCCGCAGGCATGATGCCTGAGCCCCAAATGGCGGGACATGTGACAACCACACAAGAAGGTGACACCCGCACGATGCTACAGATTTTTCGAAACGCGCCAATGCGGCGAATGGTCTTTCTGGCAGCGTGTTTTTCCGTGGCGTTTCTGCTCATAAATTTCTTTTATGTAGAGAAACTTCTGGCATGTGGAATACAGGAAGCGTGGATGTCACCCATTATCCTCGTATACTCTGCGATACAGATGCTTGCGGAGAGACTGCTTGACCGTATCGGGAACGCGTCTAGGCAGCGGGCAATGTTTTGGGCAATTCTCGTTGCAGGGGGGCTTATGATAGCCTTTGCCATAAGTTTTGCACCGGTTCTTGTCGTGCTGGTTATGGTGGTGCTCCCTTTGGCGCTGAGTTTCCCGGAATTTATTTTAAACAGCATGGAAAATGCCTATATTGACGAATGTGGGCTGCCGGGGCAGCGGGCCGCAATTTTGTCTGTGGCAAATATGGCTGGAAATTTGATGGAAATTATTTTCTTATTGGCGTCAGCGTATATTGCCGCGCTTGGAACTGCTGCCTGTTTTCTTGGTGCGGGGGTGCTGCTGGTCATCTTTGGAATGGGCGTGTGCTGTGCAAAGGAGAAAGAATGGGGTTGAAGGAGTGTG
>CAJUII010000086.1:0-4657 GCA_910586405.1 uncultured Lachnospiraceae bacterium | reverse complement strand
ACAGCATCAGAATAGATCAGGGCATATGGGAGGTGAAATGATGAGCTATACGACAATTGGGAAGTTGATTGAACAGGCACGAAGGGAAAAAAGGGGTATGACGCGTGAGAAACTTTCGAAGGGGATATGTTCTCCGCAAATGCTTTATCAGATTGAAAAAGACCAATGTGATGCAGATGTACTTATGGTAGATCTGTTGTTACAGCGCGCCGGAAAGGCACCAAATAAACTTGAACGGGTATTAAAATCCGAAATGTATCACATGGTGCGGATACGTGATTTGTTACAAAGAGCGATTTTAAAGAATAAGAGAGATTTGTCCATGAAAATTTTAGCAGCTTATCCTGATAGGACAAATGTGGATCAAATGTACCGATACCGCATGAAAGCAAGCATTCATTACCATATTGATAGGGATTATGACAGGGCACTCGAAAACCTGAGTTTGGCAGTTAATATGACACTCCCTGGTTTTTCGTATAATGTAATTGATAGTTATCTAATTTCGACAATTGAAATGGAAAATCTGATTGCAATGGAAAAAGTGCAGATTGAGCAAAAGCTAAAGTACGATCAAACAGTGTCAGAACAGCATTTGGAAAGCTGTATGAAATACATAGATATTCATTTTACAGATGGAGAAGAACATGCCAAAATTTTTGCAAAGTGTGCGTGGTTACGTGCACGTATAGATTATAATAAGGGAATGTATATACAGGCAATGGCACTTTGCGAGAGAGGGATAGAGGAATTGCGCAGGAATACGATGATTTATTTTATGTTGCCGCTTTTGGAAATGATGGTACAGGCTGAGCAGCAGATGGGCATCTCACCGCTGAACAGTAAATGGGTACAGTATTATAATACACTAAGTTTTTTATGGAAGTCTTTTGCGGAAGAATGGCGTTGTATAGATTCGTTTTTTCAAAATTGTGCTCAGATGGAATATCATTTAGATTATGAAAGGATTCGTGATGAGCGGAAAGCAAAAGGCATGACGCAGGAAGAATTTGCAGATGGAATTTATCAGGATGTAGGCTCTCTCTCCCGATTCGAGACAGGAAGGATGTCTCCTAATAAAAAAACATTTGTTAGGATGCTTGATAAACTTGGAATGGAGAAAGGGAGGTACAATGGATATGTGGTGACAGATTCATTTGATGTGATGGAACTGCGCAGATGCATGGATATCCAGCTCATGCAACACAGGTATGTGGAAGCCAGGGAGACTTTAGAACAGCTGAAGCGGCGGCTGGATTTGCAAATCAATGAAAATAAAACGATTGTGGCATTTCATGAGATCTTAATAGCGAATCGGAGCGGTGAGCTGCCTGCACAGTCAGCATTAAATAAAATTCAGGGATTTTTAAAAGATGTATTTGATCATATTCCGATGAGAAATGAGGTGTTGATGATAAATCATTACTGCCTTCTTTTAAGAGAAACGGGACAAGAGGAGGAGGCAGACAGGATTTATGAATTTGTATTGCATAGAATGCATGGTAGTAAGGTACGGAATGAGTATAGGTATCGCTCATATGCGTTGTTGTTTAATAATTATGTGCGCAGCCATCGAAATTGGAGTAATGTTGTTGAAGCAATGCGAATTAATATTATATGTGGGAAATCATCTGGTATACCCCTCGGATTAAATAATATTATAAAGGTATTAGAGAAAGAAGGTGTATCAGATCAGGAACTCGATAAGTGGTCGAAAGCAATATATTATATGAGTGATTTGTATTATTTTGAAAAAGAAAAGGAGATATATAAAATATATCTCCAGAAAGAAAGAAAAATTATAGTAATTGATTAACTGTAAGAGTCGGCAGCAGGTAATTCTGGTACTTCCTGATAGCATTCAATTGTAGTGCTTTCCATAATGAAGCAAGTATCTTGAATTGTCGCAGAAAGCGTTACAGTTAGTAAAAGGGTGGCTGTAGATTTTTTTAAAAGTGAGATTAATTTTTGAATCATAAACAGAACCTCCAATTGAATATTATTTTTAAGAACACAGTATACATCAGAAAATAATAAAATACCATGGCTTTTCACTTGTAAAAATACGTCAAATTTTTACAAGTGAAAAGCCATGGTATTTTTTGAGAGATTAATATAGGATAAATATGGTTAGATAAAAGGAGCATTGAAATATAAATATAATGTATGGATATTGGAGAGACAAAATATATTGTAGGATTACAAAACAGGTTGAACTTATTCTAGGAGATGAGAAATTCATTAGGAAATGATGAAATAGTTATATATTGGGAGTTATTATGATTTCTGTAAAACAGGTAAGTAAAATATATAAGGTAAAGCAGCAGGTAGATACGAAGAATATTTTGAAGGCATTATTAAAATGTGAATATAAACAGGTAAAAGCAGTTGAATCAATTAGTTTTAACATTAAGCAGGGAGAGATGGTTGGTCTGATTGGATTAAATGGTGCGGGAAAAACTACAACATTAAAAATGTTATCAGGGCTTATTTATCCGTCGGCAGGAGAAATACAAGTCAATGGTTTTACACCATGTGATTTAAGAAAAGATTTTTTAAGGCAAATTGGTCTGATCATGGGAAATAAGAGCCAGCTATGGTGGGATGTTTCTTCATATGATTCTTTTGAATTAGAAGGTCAAATTTATCAGTTAGATAAGAACATTATCGAGAAAAGGGTCAATCAGTTGTCTGAGTTGCTGGATGTGAAGCATTTGCTAAAGATACCAGTGAGAAAGTTATCATTGGGCGAAAGAATGAAAATGGAATTTATTTTAGTGCTTTTACATGAGCCATCCTTATTGTTTATGGACGAACCGACAATTGGGTTAGATATTATTTCCCAAAAGAAGTTAAGAGATTTTATCAAAGAGTATCATCGCAAACATCAATCAACCATATTACTTACCAGCCATAATATGAAAGATGTTGAAGAATTGTGTGAACGGATCATTGTAATCAATAGGGGAACGATCATTTATGATGGATTAATTTGTGAGCTAAAGGAATATAGCAAAGAGGATGATTTTGAGACAACAATAACAAAATTGCTAGAAAGAAGAGAACTTTAATGAGATTGCAGAAGGCAATATTTAGACTAAAGATAAGAGAGTTTACGGTTTATAGAAGTAATGTGCTCATGAATTTCTGCTTTGGATGTGTACCGTTGTTTGTATATATATTGTTATGGAAAGCGGTGTATGCAAACGATTTTAATAAGATTGGTGGTTATTCTTACACACAGATTATTACATATTATGTTTTGGTGTTCTTGTGTTCTAAAATACTCAATATGAGGGAGAACACGATAGAAATTGCAGATATGATACAAGATGGAAGCATACATAATTTTATGCTCAAGCCAATTGATTTTATGTATTTTAACTTTAGAATGCTCATTGGAGAGAAAGTAATTTATCTGTTAAATATTTGTATTCCGTTCTTGCTTTTTATTACAGTGATTCACAAATTTATTTATTGGAAATCTCATAATATTGTGTACTTTTTGGTATCTCTTTGTTTGGCTTTTTTGTTGAAATACATAATAGGTTGTATTTTAGGATTTTTAGCAACCTGGATAGAAGAAATATCGGGGATGTTAGATTTATGGGGTAATATAGAAAATTTTTTGTCGGGAGGATTGATTCCATTATCATTATTTCCAGAAGGAATTGATCAGGTGATTTCCTATATGCCATTTAAATATACATTGTTCGTTCCAGTAGATATCTACATGGGAAATTTGGAGAGACATGAAATATTTTTAGCAATTGGAATTCAGTTGATTTGGTGTATTTCATTAAGTATTGTTTTAATAGTTACCAGAGTAAAAGCATATAGAATGTACTCTGGGTATGGCTCATAGAGGTAAATAAGTGTTTTATATAAGATTATATTTTAATTTTTTAAAGAATTGTTTTCGCAGAGAACTTATGTACCGATTCAATTTTATTGTTGGTATGTTTACAGTAGTATTAGGATATTTGTCCAATATATTGTTTTATTATTTTATTTATAATACAGGTGTTGAGAAGATTTCAGGATGGAATAAATATGAGGTATTTATTTTATTGGCTACAGTCTGGATAGTGGACTCTATATTTGGAGGGATGTTTTTCTTTAATTTAATAAAAATCCCGATGAAGGTAAAAAATTATGATTTGGATGCAATTCTTCTCAAACCTGTTAATGTAATTTTTATATTAACATTACGACAGTTTAACTTTGGTCTGTTTGCAGGCACATTTTTTGGGATTTTGTTTTTGATATATTCAATTTATATGGGGGGATTTTCAATTGGAATTGTATATATAATTATGTATATCCTCTTGGTATTCTGTGCGGTAAGTTTATTGTTTAGTATTCTGTTTATGATGGTTACATTTTCCTTACGTTTTGTGAGAATTCAAGGATTAATTCAAGTTTTTTGGACATTGATGGATATTGGAAAACAACCATATACTATTTATCCCACGGCAATAAAATTATGTTTTATATATTTGATTCCGGCAATTGTAATTTATAATTTTCCTATCATGGTTTTGATAGACAATAACTATTTGACAATAGTGATGGCACTTGCAATATCGTACATATTTATGCGTATTGCAGTTCTGAATTTTAAGAAGTCTATAAAATATTATTATAACTAAATCAA
>CAJUII010000085.1:3726-13833 GCA_910586405.1 uncultured Lachnospiraceae bacterium | reverse complement strand
ATTAGATTGCCTCGTGGAATGTACGAGAGATAACATCTGCCTGCTGCTCTGGTGTCAGCTTAATGAAGTTTACAGCATATCCAGATACGCGGATTGTCAACTGAGGATAATTCTCAGGATGCTTCTGCGCATCTAACAGTGTGTCTCTGTTCAATACGTTTACGTTGAGGTGATGACCACCCTTTGTTGCATAACCATCTAATAAAGAAACTAAGTTATCAACCTGTGCTGCATTATCTACTGCCATAGTTCTATACCTCCTAAAAATTCATTATCAATCACTCATGATCCAATCCCTCGTGAAGTGTCGGAACACTGCACGCCATCGGATTGCTGGAACAGTCTGTACATCCAAGAGTCTGGACTTCTTTCGTAGAAGCGTCCTCGCTGACATCTACATTGAAATGTCCGACAGCCTTCTCGCCGGAGAAGCCGGCATCAAGCTGGGATACAAGGTCGTCAATCATTGATTTCTCATCCATAGATACACCCATTCCTCTCTATGTTCTGGCAGCTACAGGCAAATTCCTGCGGCTGCCAGTGTATTTGGCTAAAATTAGCTAAGATTCGTTAAAAATAGGATTAATTGTTCAGGTCAAGCTCGATATCGCCAGAGAATACCTTTGCTTCCTTGCCAAGAGCGTTCGGAATGATTGTAAAGGTATTGGAGATACCATCCTGTGCATCCTTGAACGGAAGTTTTGATACAGAGGACAGAGAAGCTACTGCGCCATTTGTATCACGTCCGTGCATTGGGTTTGCACCCGGTGCAAATGGCTGTCCCTTCTTACGTCCGTCAGGTGTGTTGCCTGTAGCCTTACCATAAGTTACATTTGATGTAATTGTAAGGATTGAAGTTGTAGGAACACCATTTCTGTAGGTATGATGTCTTCTGATCGCAGTCATGAACTTGTGTACAACATCCTGTGCGATTAAGTCTACGCGGTCATCGTCATTACCATATTTAGGGAACTCGCCAGTTGTCTCGAAGTCAACGATGATGCCGTCCTCGTCACGGATTGCCTTTACCTGTGCATACTTGATCGCTGATAAAGAGTCGGCAACGATAGAAAGTCCAGCAACACCTGTAGCGAAGTATCTCTTCACGTCTCTGTCATGAAGAGCCATCTCTGCTCTCTCATAGCAGTACTTGTCATGCATATAGTGAATGATATTGAGTGTATTTACATACACGTCTGCCTGCCACTCCAGCATATCCATAAATTTGCTGTATACATCATCGTAATTGAGGATATCACCCTCAACAGGACGATACTTCGGTCCAACCTGTTTCTTGGTAACTTCGTCCACACCACCATTTAAAGCGTAGAGCAAGCACTTTGCAACGTTTGCACGAGCGCCGAAGAACTGCATTTCCTTACCGATTACCATAGAAGATACGCAGCAGGCGATACCGTAGTCATCGCCGTGTGTCACTCTCATCAGGTCGTCGTTCTCATACTGGATGGAAGAAGTCTGGATAGACATCTTTGCACAGTATCTCTTCCAGTTCTCAGGAAGTCTTGTAGACCAAAGTACTGTCAGGTTTGGCTCTGGGCTGGGTCCGAGGTTTGTCAGTGTGTTCAGGTAACGGAAGGACATCTTTGTAACGAGAGGACGTCCGTCAACGCCAACACCGCCGAGAGACTCTGTTACCCATACAGGATCGCCAGCGAAGATCTGGTTGTATTCCGGTGTACGTGCAAATTTGATCAGACGAAGCTTCATGATGAAGTGGTCAACGAATTCCTGAATCTGCTCCTCTGTAAATGTTCCGTTCTTTAAGTCTCTCTGTGCATAGCAGTCAAGGAAAGTAGAGGTACGTCCAAGGGACATTGCAGCGCCATTCTGCTCCTTAACAGCACATAAATATCCGAAGTATGTAGCCTGGATTGCTTCCTGTACGTTCGTAGCCGGCTTAGAGATGTCGCAGCCATAAGAAGCAGCCATTTCCTTCATCAGCTTGAGCGCTACCATCTGCTCGGAAAGCTCTTCGCGGAGACGGATTACGTCATCTGTCATCACGCGTCCTGTGGAATCCTTCTGTGCCTGCTTATCCTCGATCAGTCTGTCGATACCATAGAGCGCAACTCTTCTGTAGTCGCCGATGATACGTCCGCGTCCGTAAGCATCAGGAAGACCTGTGATGATGTGTGAAGAACGGCATGCTCTCATCTCCTGATTGTAAGCGTCAAAACATCCTGCGTTGTGTGTCTTTCTGTGTGTAGAGAAGAACTCACTAACCTCAGGGTCTACTTCGTAGCCGTTGTCTGAGCAAGCTTTCTCTGCCATTCTGATACCGCCGTATGGCTGCAATGAACGCTTGAAAGGCTTGTCGGTCTGGAATCCAACGATGGTCTCCTTGCTCTTGTCGAGGTATCCCGGACCATGAGAAGTGATCGTGGAGATTACTTTTGTGTCCATATCAAGAACACCGCCTGCTTCTCTCTCCTTCTTCTGAAGATCAAGAACCATGTCCCATAAATCCTTTGTGTTCTGTGTAGGTCCTGCTAAGAAAGACTCATCTCCGTCGTATGGTGCGAAGTTCTTCTGGATGAAGTCACGCACGTTGATTTCGCTTTCCCATTTTCCACCTACAAAATCTTTCCATTCTGGTCTCATTTTGCAAAGCCTCCTAAAATAAAAATTTAAATTTCATGCGGTGTGGCACCGCCAGTTACTAAGTTTAGAATGAATCCTGTCTCACATTCATAACTGTATTATATCCTCAATTTTGTATACACGTCAACACTATTCTTTGTACTTTTTTGTGTACAGAGGGGAAAAAATTATAAAAATTTTGTGAATTATCACAAAGGGCGTCTGCACGATTTTGGCAGCCTGTATATATGCCTTGAATAATCCCTCACATCTGTTACAATAAAAATGAAAACAAACGATACAATACCATTTAACGCCGTGAGGCAGCTGGGACAGCGGCATGCAGCCGGCGAGCGCATTGGATGTGAGGAGGGGATAGCATGATCAGAGTAACGATATGGAATGAAAACCTGCACGAACAGCAGCAGGAGGAAGTGCGGGCGATTTATCCGAAGGGAATACATGGGTGCATTGCGGATTTTTTGTCTAAAAATAATGATTTATGGATACGAACCGCCACGCTGGAAGAGGATGAACATGGGTTGACAGAGGCGGTGCTGTCTGAGACGGATGTTTTGATTTATTGGGGGCATATGGCGCACGAAGCCTTTTCTAACGAGGTGGCTCAGCGTATACAGAAGCATGTGTTGCAGGGGATGGGATTGATAGCACTCCACTCCGCACATCTTTCCAAGGTCATGCGCCTTCTTATGGGGACAAGTATGACGCTTCGCTGGAAGCACGGGGACCGCGAGCGCCTCTTTGTCACTGCGCCGTCACATCCTATCGCGAGGGGGATATCGCCGCAGTTTGACATTCCTGTCGAGGAGATGTACGGGGAATATTTTGATATCCCGAAGCCGGATGATGTGGTATTTACAGGCTGGTTTGCAGGCGGCGAGGTCTTTCGCAGCGGCTGTACGTTCCAGCGCGGTCTGGGGAGAATCTTTTATTTCCAGCCGGGGCATGAGGAGTATCCGATATATCATATGCCTGAGATTCAGCAGATTCTTGCCAACGCGGTACACTGGTGTGCGGACGTGAGCCGGCAGCAAAGATCGCTCGGCTGTACGGCGGTGAAGGCGACATTGGAGGAGGAGTATCAAAATCCGATGAAACTGTCGGTATTCTATGACCATATGATGCAGGCTGTGGAGCAGTCTGGCGGAAAGTTATCTTTGGAGGATGTCCTCAAGCGATGCAGTGATGCCGGGATACGTGGCATTGATATTGAGTACAGTCAGCTTGCGGCGGATTATGACCATATCTGTGAGGCGCTGCGCTATTATTATATGGAAGTGGCATCCATCTACCAGATCAGCACGTTCAGGAATCCTGATTTCATGGACAGCATCAAAGAACAGATTGATATGGCGCACAGGCTGGATGTGAAGCGTGTGCTGGTCGTGCCGGGATTCCTTGACAGGGAGGAGGCGAAAGCACTTCACAGTGTGAGTGGTGATTACTGGTCCGTTGATCATTTTATGCAGGAAAATCTCTGTGTGCGCTCCATCAAGGCGGCGTTGATTCAGCTGACGCAGTATGCGAAGTCCCTGGGGGTGGAGGTGACGCTGGAGGATTTTGACAAGACCGAGGCGCCGTATTCTAGGATGAACGAATTGCTGTGGTTCATGAGGAATGTGCCGGGCATGAAGTGCACATTTGATATGGGAAACTTTGCATTTGGCTATGAGAATGTGATGGAAGCATATGAGATTTTGAAGCCATATATTGTGCATGTGCACTGCAAGGACAGGGGCAGTGAGGGCAATGGTCTGCAATCCGTTCCGACAGGAAGTGGGTACATTCCGATCGCACAGCTTGTCAGAAAACTGCGGGCTGCGGGATATCGCGGTTATCTGTCGATAGAGCATTTCGGGGAGCTTGACCAGATGGCGGCCATCGAACAGTCTGCTCATTTTTTGAAATCATTGCTATCCATACCCGAATAAATGCAATTCATACCAATGTTCTTTCTTTTTATTTTATTTTTGCTATAATATCACTTGGATTGTCGCGGACAATTTTATATTACATGGAATTGCTGGAACATTCATTTTCCCCCGAAATGAAGTTCCGGCAATTTGTGTCTTGTATGGCTGCCGCACAGAGATTAATTTGTCAGGAGGTATAGGGATGGAAAAAACTTTTGGAAAGAGAGTGAATCGTTTTGTTCTTACCATTGTCACAATTATTGATCTGTTTTTATTTTTTGGTTATATCGGGGATTATGCCCAGGGGCATATCAGTTTTGGGTTTATGCTCACGGTGGTTCTGTCTGTCATCGCGTCGATGATCGCATGTTATTTTGTCTATTTTCACAGAAAGGACAGCCCAGTATTCAAACATGTCTCGTTGGTTGGCTACATGGTGGTCTACGGGCTTGCGGTATTTGGTGCACAGAATGATCTGGTGTTTGTGATGGCATTTCCGCTGACGGTTATTTATATACTTTATTATGATTTTAAGCTGATTGTGAGAATTGCTGTGGTATTTGGCGCAATCAATCTGCTGGATGTGGGGTACACGGCTATGGTGCTTGGACATATGCATTCGGGGGCACCGTTAAACAGTACTTCGATGCTTTTGCAGGGAGCGTCTACAGTCGTGTACATGATTGTGCTGTGCGGCACGACGCATATTTCAAATGATAACAATGCCAAAAAGATTTCCAGCATTGACAAGGAGCGGGAGAGGAGCGATGCGCTCTTGAATGAAGTGCTGGATGTGGCAGCAGCTGTGAAAAATAATTCTGCGGAGGCGGCAGAACATATACGAGAACTGAGTCAGTATGTGGAATCGACTGTGGCGGAGCTGGACGGAATCGCGCAGGGAAATACCAACAATGCGCAGAGTATCGAACGACAGACTGTGATGACAGGAAATATTCAGACCATGATATTGGAGACGAAGCAGATGTCAGATGAAATGCTCGCATTGGCAGAGCGCTCCGAGGCTGCGGTCAAGCATGGAAAGAACACGGTTGACAGTTTACAGGAGCAGGCGAAGAAGACGGAGAAGGCAAATGAGCAGGTGGTGGCTTCTGTTTCTAGTCTGATTACGAATGCGAAGGCAGTGGAGGATATCACAGAACAGATTTTTGCTATCTCTAGCCAGACGAACCTGCTGGCACTCAATGCTTCGATTGAGAGTGCGAGAGCAGGGGAAGCCGGGAGAGGCTTTGCTGTCGTCTCCTCAGAGATTCGCGCGCTGGCAGATGAGACTAGAAATCTGACAGAGCGCATCCATAGCATTGTGGATGATCTGAAAAAAAATGCAGACACTGCAAAAAACACAGTGGATAATGTTCTCATGGCAGCAGGCTCAGAGCATGAACTGATCATCAATGCCAATACACAGTTTGGTGAGATTGGCAGCCGCATGAACGGGCTTCATACCAATGTGCAGGAGATCTACAAAAAGATCGAGGAAATCCTGGAATCCAATAATATGATTGTGGACAGTATCAATCATATCTCAGCAGTCAGCGAGGAAGTGACTGCTGGCACGCAGCTGGCGGCAGAGCTGGGCGCAGATACCAACCGCAAAGCGGAACAGGCAAGAGGGCTTATGATGGAACTGCTCGATACTGCGAAGGCGATTGACAAATATCTGTAAAGGCTGAAATGATGGCGGCGAGTACATATTCCGGCCGATCATATATATCCTGTCTAGTAGAGAAGGATTGATAAGAGAGGGGTAGTGACAATGTATTTGATAGCACTCTGCGATGATGAAGAGGTAGCTTTGGATAAGACAGAACGAATTCTCAGAGTGTATGAGAACAGTCATCCTGATATAGCGTTCGAGATCGAGCGATTTCAGAGTGCAGACTGCTTGATCAGGCGTGTGAGAGAGGATGATTATGTACCGAATTGTATATTGATGGATATTTATATGCCGGGTAAACTGGGAATCGAGGCGGCACGTGAGCTGCGGGATCTGGGAACCCAGGCAAAGATTATTTTTCTCACAACGTCTAGGGATCATGCGCTGGAAGCTTTTGATGTGGAGGCATCACAATATTTGGTGAAGCCGATTACGGATGACAAACTGTTTGCTGTGCTGGACAGATTTCTGAGAGAAGACGAGGCGTCGCGCAGGAAATATCTGCTACTGCGGGTGGAAGGCAAGATACAGCGCATAGTAGTTCATGATATTGTGCATTGTGAGGCACAGGGCAAATCTCAGTATTTGTATTTATCAGATGGTACACAATACAATCTGCGCAGAACCTTGACGGAACTCTATGAGCAGCTCGCAGAGGACAGGCGGTTTGTGCGTGTCGGCGTCGCCTATATTGTGAATCTGGAATATATAGAAAGCTTAAGTGCACGTGAGATCAAGCTTGATAACGGCAAGAAGATCTTTTTGCCGAGAGGATCTTTTCATCCATTGCGGGAGCGATATTTTAATTATTACTGCGAAGACAATAAGGGGCTGTAAAATGATAGACATTTATTACTTGGAAGATGACAGGCGTATTGCGCAGGCTGTAAAGGAATTTTTGGCACAGGGAGGATGCCATGTATGTGTCTTTTCGACATTCGATGAGATCAAGGAGGCGCTGAACGTTATGCGTCCGGCATTGGTGCTGGTGGACTGCCATATGCCGAATGGAATAGGCAATATGTTATGTCGGTGGATACACGCAAACTGCAAGGGAATACCAGTTCTCTTTGTGGCGGCGCGCAGCAGTTCACAGAGCGGCAGATCAAACACTGATAATTACATTGTGAAGCCGTTTGAGCTGGATGTGCTGCTCAGGCGCATCCGCGCATTGATGCAGAGGGCGGGGGGCGCTGGAAAACAATATTTGTATTGTGATGTGATATCTCTTGACCGCCATCAAAGACAGGTGAGATGTGGCGCCGAGGAAGTCCGCCTGAGTTCGTCGGAATATCAGCTGCTCCTGCATTTGATGCAGAATAAGGGAAGAACTGTCACACGGGAAAATCTGCTGGCAAGTATTTGGGATGCAGACGGAAATGATGTCAACAACAATACACTCAGTGTCACAGTGAAACGTCTGCGCGAGAAACTGCATCAGCCAGAATGTTTAAAGACGATCCGCAGTGTGGGGTACCGCATGGAAGATTCAGAATAATTTTTCTATTTTTCCATAAAAAAGAACGTCCTGAAACGTATCTAGGATAACACCGTTAACAAAGTACAACAATGCGTATTCAGGATGAGGATTGAAATGGAAGGAAGGGAGAAATTATGAAGAAAAAATGGATGCAATACATACCAATTGCAGTCTTGGCTGCAAGCTTTCTGACAGGCTGCGGCGGCTCAGGCAGTACCATCGCCAGCGTGACAGATTCTGCGGCGCCTGTTATGAACGATACAGCGCAGCAGGAGTATGCAGGGGGCGTCGCAGAGGAGATGGTGAAGACAGAATTAGCGTATGATGAGGAAGGCGGCGTGACAGCAGATCAGGCACAGATGATTCAGCAGAAAACGGAGGATATCACACTGCTTGAAGAAAAGCTGGTCTATCATTGCAATCTTGATATAGAGACACTGGACTATCCGGCAACAATCGCATCGATCAAGGAGACGATCTCCCGATACGGAGGCGTGATTCAGTCAGAGAGTGAGAATGACAGCGGACAGGATTGGTATTATGCGGATTATCGCAAGACAAGCGGCACAATGCATAATTATCTGCAAGTGCGCATTCCGTCAAAGGAGTATGACAACTTTCTCGCAGAACTTGACGGCTTTGGCAAGATTATATCCAAGACGACCAGCGTGGATAATATCAGCCAGCAGTACTATGATACCACTGCGCAGATAGAGGCATTGCAGATTCAGGAGAGAAATCTGCTCACGATGCTTGAAAAATGTGAGACGATCGAAGATATGATTACAGTCGAGCAGCGTTTGTCTGAAGTGCAGTATGAGCTTCGCGATTTGCAGACCACCAGGCGGTATATGGATATGGACGTGGCGTATTCCTATGTCAATATCAGTGTGTCAGAGGTAATGGAATACCGCAAGGACAGTGCGCCCGTCAGAAAAAATACGTTCGCGGATCGTCTCAAACATACCATCGTGTCAACGGGCAAAGGATTTCTGTACTTCCTAGAAGGACTGCTGTTCCTGCTGATCAGTCTGCTGCCGTATATATTGATTATCACTGTGATCTATATGGCATTCTTTCATAAAAAGCTTCGTCGTATCAGGGAGAACAGGCGCGCAGAGAAAGCCGCACACATTGCCCAGGAGGAGCTTCGCATGCAAAATATGATGCAGCATCTTGCCGTGCCGAGGGAGACGGAAGACAAGATGCAGCAGGAAACGCATTCTCAGGCAGATCAAAACCAGCCTGAAAACAAGCAACAATAAACTGTTTTATCGCCGCAGGCGCTTTAAGCCCCCTGCGGCGAGCGGTTTTTTCGGGTGCAGTTCAAACAGTTTTCGCGCCATGTCCAGGTTTGTCTTGGTACCCAGACCATTGAGATAGCAGGTGCCCAGCATGTCAGAACCCCATGTGCTGCCTTTGAAATATGCTTTGCTCAGCAACAGGAATGCTTGATCGTAGTCGGGCAATATATCCTGGCCGCCGCGGAAGTAGATCTCCCCCAGCAGATTGCAGAAGCCTGCATCATCGGGAAGACGGGCGTAGCCTTCCTCTAGGTAGGCGCGTGCTTTTTGCAGGTCCAGCGGCATTGCTCCGTGAAAGGTATAGAGCTTGCCAAGGCAATAATAAGCATAGTCGTCCTTGTGAGACAGCGCACGCTCATATAGTTCGACTGCCTTTGACAGTTTGCCCTCATCGCGGTATTCGTTTCCTACCATGCGCTCATAAGTGCCGATGCCTAAGTCCGCACCGATGTGGATATACATCTGGGCGCGCTGGAGCTGTCTGGGTGCGCCGTGTCTGCCTGTGCGGAGGATGTCCACCAGATTGGGAAGTGCGATACCAAGACCGGCGGCAACGCACTCTTCATAGAGCTTCATGGCAGAAGCTGTCCATTCATATTGACAGCGTTCGTATTTTTTCTTTCCGACGGTGGACGGCGTGATGTCCAGTAAATCACCGGCGGTACAGTAATAATAGGCGTTTGCGATCAAATATTTGCAAAAGATCTGACCTTGCTTTGCCTTGTCGGTCACGACATCCCATATTTCCTTTTTGGTGTGGTAGGGAGGGTGGACAAACGTGTTGCCGGGCGGTTCAAATCCGTCCTGAAGCATCGCGCCCAACATACCGACAGCGCTCTCTAGCGTCAGGCTGATGCGGAAGCACTCAAAAGCAAAATTTCGGTCTATTGGCAGCTCCATGACGGGGTCTACATAGCTTTTGCCAAGATAGCAGCGCCCTAGAAAATAATAGGCGTCGCCGTCGCCCAGATTGGCAGCGGAGCGGAGCATCGTCAGCGCCTCCTCACGTCTCGCCGGATTTCGTTCAAACCATAAGATCGAAATTGCGTTGTCCACGCGCTCATCAAAACGTACAGTCATTTGTCATCATGCCTTTCTCAATATCCTCCATAA
>CAJUII010000085.1:0-3626 GCA_910586405.1 uncultured Lachnospiraceae bacterium | reverse complement strand
TGGGACGATGGTGCAAAAGTCCGGTCGCCAAGTATCATCTGGTGGTCATGAATCCACAGGATACCGTCAGCGAAATCATCGAGTTCATCGCTGTGCATGATCACAAGTATTGTCTTTTTGCCTTTGAGCGATTTGATGTATTGAATCAGGTGGTGCTGCGTCTCGGTGTCTAGGTTTGACAGCGGTTCATCGAGAAACAGCGTCGGCTCGTCTGTGCCAAACAGGCGCATCAGGGCAAGCTTTTGCTGCTGTCCATAGCTGAGATTGACAGGATTGCTCGTGATCTCTTTGTCCGCAAAATCGACGTTGAGAAGCGCAAGCAGTTCTTCATTCCTTGCGATGCCAAACAGATTGTCGTCAAAGCTGCCGTCAATGGCAAAGAACGGGTACGTGAGAAAAGCGGTGTCATTGATCTTTTGGGACACAGAGAAGTTTCCTTTGGAGTATTCTGAGCTGATATTTCCGAGCATTAAATTCATCAGCATACTTTTCCCGCTGCCGTTCTCGCCCTTGATCACATACAGACCATTCTTTTTCAGGGTGAGCTGTCCAATATGATAGAGGAAATCCTCTGGCGCTTCTCCCTTGTAAAAGTCAAACGATTCCGTCTGAAAGAGTGCGTCCTGATCAGCCTTGTGCTGTTCGATCTCGCATTCCTTGGCGGCATCTTCGGAGAGCTGGTCAATGCGGTCTACATGGACTTTGTTTGACTTGTAGCGCGTCAGGATATTGCACACGAGGGTGATCGGGTCCGCGAAGCATCCCAGATACTGATAGCCCATCATCAGGATACCGACGGTAATCTGCCCTCGAAAGACCAGAAATGCCGCGATAAAAAGGTATACAATGCTAAAGATTTTGTTGATCACAACGGGGGCATAGACGCACATATAGTACCAGAATTTGTATTTCAGGAAGTACTTGGTGAAACTGTCGCAGCACTTGTTAAACTCTTTTTGAAAAAATGCCTCTGTGTGCAGTGCGTTGATGCCCAGTTTGTTTTCGATGATGTTTCTGTTCTCGGACAGAAAGGTATCCTCTTTCATCAGGACTGTGCTCTGCATATCAAACAGCGGTTTAGAGCCATACAGGGAAAAGAGACCCAGCAGGAAGCCATAGACCAGAAAGAAGATGCCAAAGACCCAGTTGGTGTAGGTGATGACGGCAAGCAGTGCAATGATATACAGCAGATTGCCGATCAGGTTGCAGTACATTTCCTCATGCACTTCAGCGTAGCACATACTGCTGTTGGCGCAGAGATTATAGTAATATCCTTTATCTTTCTTGGAAAAGAGGGACGGATTCATGTGCAGGATATCGTTAACCGCTTTTTGCTGTAGTTTCTGGTTGTTGATAAGCATATATTTATTGAGGTTGTAGTAACAGAAAAAGAATGAGAAACTCATGCTGACGACAGCGACAAGGAAGGTGACACCAAACCAGCCCCACAGCTTCTGCTCGTCGTAGGAGGCGAGCACGTTGTCGATCAGGTAGCCGGACAGATAGGGCAGCAGCAGTGTCAGACCGAACGTGATTGCCATCATCAGGACAGGGATGGGGTATTTTTTGAGTTGCTTGGTTTTCATGGTTGGACTCCTCCTTTGATTGAGTGTTACGCGGGTTGTGTAATATCGGCATCTGTAAACTTTGTTTTTCAGTTTTTGATAATACTGCTACAAAAATTACGATATTTTCTCTGGACGGATGGCATAAATATTTCCATCAAGAAGATAGTTTTCATTATATGCCTTTTGTGAAGGTTGTACATAACTTTTCGCTTTAATTTTTGGTAGATTTTCTTAAAATGAAAAGTTATGTACAATCCTTTAAAAGAAGGTTATGATCATGAGGAGTCTGTTGCTGTTTGCGCTGAACAACCCGAATCTGCCACGCAACCCAGTCCCTTTCTTGTTGATGAAATTATATGATATTTATATCTTTCGATTTAAGAAATGTGCTAAATTTTTCCTTTTGTTGCAAGAAATTATATAAATCACTCATATAATAGATACATTCCGCATACCACATCCAAATCTCTCTTGGTTCTCCTCGATTCTCAAAAATTAAGGATATTATATGAATACCAAAAGGCAGAACAGAGGCTTTCCCACAATACAATTCATTTCTGAGGATTTCACATGAAGTCAAGTAATTTTGTGTTATATGTATATAATTATATAGAAGTAGCGAATAGGAACGATATCTGTATTGAGCGTTCATACGGCTTCTTCGTATTTTTTCAATCGCCTGTACATATAAATTCTCTGCGTCACTTTTTTGTCCCAGTTCTAAAAGAATAATACAGTAATGATTGATAATCAGTACCTCATTGCGCATTGGAATATGACGCAGATTTTTTTTATCTGCATCAAGAAGGCTTTCATACAGCTTTTTCTGCCGTTCACAGGCTTCTTCCATCGTAATTTTATGCAGCATTCTATGGATGAGGATTTCTGAATCTTCTACGAAATGCTGGTTTTCTGTGAACGACATATCCAGTTGTGACTTTAAATTTTCTAACAGATATTCAGCTTTTTCGTATTCGCCGTGAATCAGTAAGGTTTCAAGATGATGCCGCAGTTCCATTGTCTCAAAGGAATCTGTGGCGACAAATCCATTGTACCGCCCTATCTCAAGGTCGAGTTTCTCCATCATTTTCTCAAAGGTTTTCTTGTTGGGAGAGACCTTTGCGTTCTCAAAGTTGGAGAGGGAGGAGGCGTTTTTATAGATGCCTTCGATCAGCTCCTCCTGTTGAATGTGCTGTGCGATGCGCTCGGATTTCACCAGCTCATAGTCTAGGTGATACTCTTTTTGGCAGCAGTTGTGAAAGAGCATATCCGTGGGATACCATTTTTGGGCGTAGGAGTCCCACAGGAAGCGCAGGGTTTCGTAGTATTTTACATATTTATTCTGCTCGGGTGCGATGGACAGACGATTTCCGACTTCAAGCATCAGTTCCAGCAGCGGGAGCATGAAGTAGATCATGGTATTCTGCCGCAGCGCATTGATGCCCTTTTCACATGTCACCATTGCCTGTGTGGTCTGATTCTGGTTTAGATAGGCTTTGGCGAGCAGCCATGCGCACTTGGCGCAGATTTTGGCGTGTTCTTCTCCGTCCGTAAAATGTCTGTCGATGTAGCGCATACATTGTTCCAGATGTTCGATATGCAGTGACAGGTCTGTATGCGCGTCAGATTCAAACTCCACGCGCTCGAGCGCAAGCAGGTTTTCCATTTCAATTGTCGAGATCAGATAGTGTTCCATCACTTCATAGGAAAAGCCGGGCATGGTCAGCTCGACTGCCTGCCGCAGCAGCGAGACGGCAAGTTCATAATCCTTGTCAATGCGGTAGGACAGACACGCCTGCATTCTTTTGTGATACATCTGGCTGACACTGTTTTGTGTGGGGTGGGCGGCAAGCGCTGTGACGGCAAGTTCTTTCCTGCCGCGCAGGATAGCTTTCTCGATCAGATCCCGTAAGCGGACAAGCTGGTATGCCTCCTGCGACAGCACGATTTCGAGCTTGTCGGGCGAGATGCCAAGACGCTGGAGCAGTATGTCGATCATCAGCGTATCGGTCTTGTACTGGTTTTCTTCGAGTGCGTAGAGCGTTTGTTCTGTACAGA
>CAJUII010000084.1:12121-13926 GCA_910586405.1 uncultured Lachnospiraceae bacterium | reverse complement strand
TGCTGCTGCGCTGGCTGGCGCTTGGCGTGTTCACGCCGCTGATGCGCAATCACACTGCGCTTGGCACAAGAGAGCAGGAGTGTTATCAGTTTGAGCAGATCGAGGATTTTCGGCATGTGGTCGGTGTGCGTTACCGGCTGATACCATATTTGTACAGTGTGTATGTAAAGGCGGCAGAGTGCGGTGAGATGTATTTCAGACCGCTTGGGTTTGACTTTCCCAATGACAGGCGTGCAGTGGAGACGGAGGACCAGCTGCTGCTCGGGGACGAGGCGATGATTGCACCAGTCTATACACAGAATGTGAGCGGCAGGACGGTGTATTTGCCGGAGGAGATGAAGTTTGTCAAGTTTATGTCAGATGGAACAATCTATGAGGAGATTCTGCCGCAGGGGACGCACTATGTCGAGGTTGCCTTGAACGAGGTGCCGCTTTTTATCAGAAAAGGGAAGTGTATTCCAGTCGTGGAGGCGGCGGAGCATGTGGAGGCGATTGATCTGAATACGGTCAAGTATCTTGGGTATGAGGGCGCGGCGTATGAGCTTCGTTAATTAGACTTTAATAAGATTTATACTTGATGATATAAAAGAAGTTCTTGAAACAATGCAGGAGGGAAAGGAAAAACTTCAAAAGGTTGCCGATAATTTGCAGCAAACACTCGAAGATTAGGAATTGGATACCATATTCGGACAGAAAAGAGGCTGTTGTACGATAGATTTCGTGCACGGCTTCTTTTTGTATAAAAAATATATCTTTTTATTCTTTTGATAAAAACATCTTGACATCTATGTTTGTTCGTGCTATATTCTTATTATCAAATAGATAATATCGAAAAGATAATAACACTTCGCAACCAAACATTTCGTCTATAAGAACAGGAGGTACTTATTATGAATACAAAGTACACAGAGATCGTCAATACAAACGCCATCGGAAAAGCGGAAAATCCCATCACGCTGAACCAGCTCTTGAAACGGGCAAATGATGAGCAGCTCATTCCGTCAAGACAGAACCGTGAGCGGGTCTTGTTCATTGGAATTGATGTGCAGCAGGATTTCATGGAAAAGGGGGCGCTGGGAGTTCCCGGGGCACACGGTGATGTAGAGCGCATGACCCGCTTTATCTATGAAAATATGGACGCGATTTCGAATATTGCAGTTTCCATCGACACGCACACGCCGCATCAGATCTTTCACCCCTGCTGGTGGATTGACGAGCAGGGCAGCAATCCGGCGCCGTACACGACGGTCACGCTGGCGGACTTGGACAGCGGGAAGTGGAAGGCAGTCATCAATCCGATCGCGTCAAGGGATTATGTCGGGCATCTTGAACAGGATGGAAAAAAGACCCTCTGCATCTGGCCATATCACTGCATTCAGGGAACAGTCGGCTGCGCGCTGGAAAACCAGTTTGCCAACATGGTCTATTTCCACTCTGTCGCCAAGAAAGCCATCGTGCAGCGGCTTGTCAAAGGGCAGGACCCGCTGTCTGAGATGTACGGTGTGATCAAGCCGGAATACGACACAAAAGGCTACATCAATCTGGATTTTCTCAATAAACTGGAACAGTATGACAAGATTGTGATCGCGGGGGAAGCCAAGAGCCACTGCGTGCTGGAGAGCATTCAGCAGATTCTTGAATACTATGAGAACAGACCGGAAATCACGCGAAAGATTTATATATTGGAAGACTGCATGTCACCGATTCCCGGCTTTGAGGATGTGACCGACAGCGCGTTTGAGACGTTTAAGAGGAAGTATCAGGTAGCGATCGCAAAGAGCACAGACAAAATCTTGAACTGAGAA
>CAJUII010000084.1:2604-12021 GCA_910586405.1 uncultured Lachnospiraceae bacterium | reverse complement strand
TAAGAATAGAAATTAACAGGAGGATACAGAGAATGGAATATGATAGGAATGTATTTGAGATAGACGGCATAGATGAAATTGAGATTGAAAACACCTCTGTGGAGGAGATTGACAGTGAGAATATTAATCTGATATTTCTGGGAATTGACAAATCCGGTTCCATGTCTGTCTTTCAGCAGGACATGAAGCACAGCTTAACGGAGTTTCAGCACGCGCTTGCAAGTGCGAAAGAAGCAGATGAAATCTTAGTCGCGCGGGCTGATTTTGAGGACACAATCACCATTGGCGGCTACAAGAGAATCTCGGAATTTGACACGGCATTTCAGGCTGGCGGCTGCACGGCGATGTACGATGCAATCACAGGTGGAACAGCAAAGCTCAGAGAATACAGAAAGTTTCTAAAGGCGCAGGGCGTGCGGGTCAAGGCAGTGTTTGCAGTCTTTAGCGACGGGCAGGATAACTCGTCCCAAAGCAGCTTCGCGCAGGCAAAGGACTGTATCGCCTATCTGAATCAGGAGGAGATCACGACAGCGTTTATCAGCTTTGGCGGCGCGGCGTCAACGGTGGCAAAGGATTTGGGCTTCTGCAATATTCTCGATGTCACAAGCTCAGCGAGTGAGCTGCGCAGAGCATTTGACTGTCTGTCAAAATCGGTCATCGAGTCCTCCAAATCGGTGATGGCAGATGGAGATGACTTTTTTCAGATCTGAATAGGTAGAATGGAGCGTGTACGATGGTGGTGAATAAGATTGGCGCACAGCATCTTGATTACGGGAGAAACTGTCAGGATTGCGGTCTGGAAAATGAGACTATCAAACTTGTGTGCGATGGCTGTTCGGAGGGGGAACACAGCGAAGTCGGGGCAAAGGCATACTGCCATCTGGCAAATCTGGGATACAGCACACAGCAGATTTTTCAAATGCTTGTGGGGATATTTGGACAGTCGGCGGACGCCGTCAGAAATTATCTGTGCTTTACGATTCTGGAGGTCACAGAGCGGGAGGAGGACTTCCTTGTGACATACAGCGGAGATGGATACATTCTTTTGCAGGATATGGCAGGAAAGCTTCATTTCATGGAACTAAGTGACGGGGAGTATCCGCAGTATTATGCCTATAATTTCTGCGATGCATCAAAGCTGAACCATTATAAAAATGGCGTGGTTCTCAGACAAAAAGTGTTTCATAAAAAAGAGTATCAAAAGGTGGGCATTGCATCAGACGGGCTGCGCTATATCGCCAAGTCGCAGGATACGCAGTTGAAGGAAGCGTTTACGGCGCTTTTGAAGTTAGGCAGTGCAGTGAAGATCAAGCGGTTTATCAACCGCAATCAAAGGGTGTTTCGAGATGATATCACAATTGTTTTTTAAGAAATCGTCAAACCTTGTGTTTGACAGCACAGGCAGAGTTCCGCTCACAGAGGGCGGAGAGGGCGCTATTTATCTGGAGCAGGGACAGCTTTTGAAAATATATAAACCCGCGGTCAATCTGCAATCCAAACAGCGAAAGATACAGCTCTTAATGCAGAAGGCACGCGACAATGCGCTGCCGCCGGAAGTGGTCTGTCCCCAGCAGATTGTTGTGGACCAGAAGGGAAACTTGATTGGGTTTTCGATGGAACAGGTGGAGGGGGAGGAGATGCGGCTGCTTGCAAACCGCAAGTTTGTGACGGCAAATCATATCACGACAAAAGATATTTTAACCATGCTGGTCAAAGTACAGTCTGTCATGGAGTGCCTGCATCGACAGCACATTTTTATCGGCGACCTCAATGACCGCAATATTTTGTTTGACAGGCAGTTGAACATATATTTCATAGACTGTGACAGTTGGGCGGTGGAGAACGAAGCGTGTGAGGTTGCGATGGATTTGTTCAGGGACCCGCTTCTGTGCAGCAATGCGTTCAGCGCAGAGACAGACACCTATGCTTTTGCAGTTCTTGCATGGAAACTGCTGACGCGGATTCACCCATTTGGCGGGACGATGGAGCCGGACAGGAATCTCATAGACCGCATGAAGAACGGCATCTCGGTCATTGACAATCCAGCCGTCAGGATTCCAAAGACTGTCAAATCATGGCGGAATCTATCGCCTGCGTTAATCAGTGCCTTACAGCGGATTTTCCTGAATCAGAGCAGGGAATTATCGGGAGAGCTGGCAGACATGCTGCATACACTCAGGTTCTGTGATGCCGACAGGGAATATTATTATGGAAAGTATACCTCCTGCCCGCTGTGTGACCAGAATGCCCGCCTGCAAGTGACGCCTCAGTGCAGGGGTGTGAAGGACGGACTGCGGGTGACGGCGCTGCTTCCGGCAGACAGGGTGAAGATGGTGTTTGATGAGAATCTGTATCTGAACCAAATGGACTGCGTTGTAGATGTGCGTCTGGGAAAGACCATAAAAGCGCAGTATGGCGTCCGGTATTATTTTACATCAGAGGGAAGCTGCATTGAGGACTTTGCAGAGGCGTTTGTAGTCCACTCAGGAAAGGATTACACAATTGAGAAAAAATATAAGACCCGCATTGTTGTGGAGGGCAGCCATGTCTATTTTCTTTCTAGGCAAAATACCTTGAAGGACATGACGGTCTTAGAAAAGGGGAACAGTATCCGGTCTGTGTGCAAGTGCAGCAATACGGCGTACTTTGAAGTCAAGGACGGGAAGTACTGCCTTGTGAATGTATACGCTGGAAAACTCGTGATCACGGTAAACGGAGTGCACATTGAATTAAAATATGACACAGATGTCAGAAATTATGGGATTCACTATGACGCCGTCTTGTCCCAGTGGCTGTTAATCTTAGAGGACAGCGCAGCAAACTACAGGACATATATTGTGAAGGGCAGGGAGGTGGTGTTCGAGACAGACCAGATCAAGTACGGCGGGCCGCTCAATGCGCCCTGCATCAGCAACAACATAATCTATTACCCGATGGATTCAAAAATCAGGGGATTTTCGCACACGAAGTCCGCGTACAAAGATTTCGCGTGTGAGATTGTGAACGAGGGCAGTGTGCTGGAGAAAAGGAAGCATCAGTTTGTGGTGTTAAATGATGAGAATGTGTATATTGTAAGCGCTACGTGACAGGGAGTCTTAGTGGGAGGACTCCCTGTTTTTGTGGCGCCGCTTTTTTTGTTACTGTTCACTCTGTTCCAGTAACATTTTTTCTGAACGTTTTCTAAATTTTCAGTTATTTCTTCACACTGCTCAGGAACTGTGATACAATAAAAGAACAGGATTATTCAGAAAATTTGCAGAATATATAAACAACTGATTAGGAAATGAAACAATTTCTTACAATGATACAGAAAGGATGAGAAGATGCAGGAAACAATCAAACCCCCTGTGGAGGTGCGCTATCAGGCAGAGCTGGAAGCGCTCAAAAACGCCGATAAGGGCGAGAAAAAACCGGACAACTGGCAGATGTCGCCAAAGGCGGTCCGCACCTTTATCTTAGGCAGCGACAAACCAGTCAAATATCAAAGAAAGTCTTATCAGATCAAGAAAAAATATTTCGGAAATGACGCGCTCGTCGAGCGATGCATTGTCACACTGGCCGGAAACCGCGGCTTGATGCTGGTTGGCGAGCCGGGAACGGCAAAGACCATGCTCTCTGAGCTCTTGTCTGCCGCAATCAGCGGAAATAGCAAAAACACCATACAGGGAACGGCTGGAACGACAGAAGATATGATTAAGTATTCATGGAATTATGCCCTTTTGCTCGCAAAGGGACCGAGCAGGGAGGCGCTTGTGCCCGCACCGCTCTACGTGGGCATGGAAAAGGGAATCCTCACACGGTTTGAGGAGATCACAAGGACACCCGCAGAGATTCAGGACAGCCTGATCAGTGTGCTCAGTGACAAGGTGCTGAATGTGCCAGAGCTGGGCGATGACGGCTTTCTGTTTGCGCGTCCCGGCTTCAATGTGATCGGGACGGCAAACACGAGGGACAAGGGTGTCAATGAGATGAGCAGTGCGCTCAAGCGGCGCTTTAACTTTGAGACAGTCATGCCGGTGAACAAGGTATCGCTTGAGAAGCAGATTATCCTGAATGAAGTCAACATGCTTGCGGAGGAGAATCATATTGCGATGAAGGCGGACGAGGACGTCGCTGAACTGCTTGCGTCCACGTATCACGAGCTGCGCGAGGGCGTATCGTCTTATGGGCACCGGATTGACAAGCCAAACGCAGTGATGAGCACGGCGGAGGCGGTGTCCGTCTACTACCAGACGATGCTCACGGGTTACTACTACGGTGATGAACATCTTGACGTGGAGTGTCTTGTCCAGAACCTTGTCGGTGCAATCTCGAAGGAGGACAAGGATGATCTGGAGAAAGTGAAGGGATATTTCAATACAGTAGTACGCGCAAAGAGCGATAAAGAGGGTGGATTATGGAGACAATATTACGAAGCGAGGAAATGGCTGAAATAATGCTGATTCCAGTGCGCCATCACAGTCCGGCGTGCGCCTGCCATATCAAAAAGATCTTTGCGCAGTGGAAGCCGGATGCCGTTCTCGTGGAGGGACCAGACAACGCCAATGCGCTTCTGCCAGTCATGGTGCACAGCGACACGCGCGCGCCGTTTGCAATCTACTATGCCTATCATGACAAGGCGAAAAAAATCTCGGAGGAACAGCAGCATTACAAGTGCTATTATCCATTTCTGGACTATTCACCGGAGCTTACCGCACTGCGCGAGGCACACAAAAATATGACACATATGTCATTTATAGACTTGTCATACGGGGACATTCTGGCGGCGTCTGCGGAGAAGCTCATGGGGGGAGAGGCACCGCGCAACTACAATGACGACTATCTGCTCGCGCGGAATGACTATATCGACCGCCTGTGTGAAAAGACAGGGCTGCGCAGCTTTGATGAGTTTTGGGAAAAATATTTTGAGATCAACGGCATCTATGAGGACAGTGCGGTCTGGTTTTCACATCTGAATACATACTGTGCGCTTGCGAGAGAAAATACACCCCAGGAAGCCTTGCAGCGTGAGGGGTGTCTGGCGAGAGAACAGCACATGGCGGCACGGATTGCCTTGCAGGTCCTAAGCGGCAAATCGAAGCGTATCCTTGTCATAACGGGTGGCTTCCACACGCCGGGACTGCGCGAGCGCCTGTCAGATGCGCAGTGGCAGGAGACTGTAAAGTATGCAAAACATATCGAACATTATGTGCCGGGACAGGACGAGAGCGTGTATCTCATGCCGTATTCGATGGAGTCTGCGGACGCGCTGAACGGGTATGCAAGCGGTATGCCCTTCACAGGATTTTATCAAAAAATATGGGAGGGTATCGACAGGCAGACGCCGAATCCTTATGAGGAGGCGGTACTTGGTTTTTTGATCTCCACGGGCAAATCAGTGCGCAAGGAGGACGGTGCGCTCTCCACCTATGATGAAATCTGTGCATGGCAGATGGCGCAGGGGCTTGGCAGCCTGCGCGGGAAGCCGCAGCCGGGGGCATATGAGCTGCAAGATGCCGTGCTGTCCTCCTATGTGAAAGGAGAGTGCACGCTCTCGTCAGATCTGCCGCTTCGCACGCTGCGGCGCCTGATGACAGGGACGGGTTCAGGGGCGCTTAGCACGCTCGCAGATGTGCCGCCGATTGTCTTAGATTTTCAGAATCAGTGCAGTGCACTGGGGATTAAAACAGACAGCACACTGGAAAAAGAAGTGGCGCTCTCCATTTTTTCCAGCAAAAAGCACAGGCGCATGAGCACGTTTTTTCATCGGCTGGTGTTTTTGCAGACGGACTTTGCCAAGCGCCTAAAGGGACCAAATCTGCAATTGAGAAAAGACCGCAGCCTTATTCGGGAGATTTGGAAATACAAATACAATGCGCAGGTGTTTGCCGCCCTGATTGATGTGTCTGTGCATGGCGCGACGATGGAGGAGGCGATTGTCAGCATTGTGCAGGAGCAGCTCTTGCAGGATACGAAGGCGGACAGGGCGGCAGTCCTTCTGACGCAGGTGTTTGAGATGGGCATTTCCAGCCAGCTTGAAAAGGTGTACGAGCGCGTGCATGAATTGATGTTAAAGGATATGGATTTTTATTCCATTGCAGATGCGCTCAAATCGCTCACAATGATGGAGGATTTGGGGGCGCTCTATGAGTCCGAGCTGAGATTTGACAAGCTCTTGCACATCGGTGTCAGAAAGCTGGTGACACTCCTTCCAAGCATCACACGAATGAACGATGACGCGCTCAACGATGGCATGAATGCGCTGAAATTGCTGTATCAGATCACGGGCAGAAAGGGGCAGGAGTACGACAACGAGCGCGGGGACTTCTACGAGGCATTGCAGATCATGCAGGAGGATATGCAGATTCATGCGGGATTAAACGGCTGTATCCATGGAATCCTCTATGGCGGCGGCAGGGAGGATTCGCAGGCGGTCGGCGAGGTATGCCGCGGGTATCTGACAGGTACCAAAGAACAACTGCTAAAGACGGCGGTCTTTTTCAGGGGACTGTTCTTTACGGCAAAGGATTTGATGCTGATAGAGCGCAGTATGCTGGAGATGATTGATGTATTTCTCGGTCAGGTGGAGGAGGCGGAATTTATGGAGCTGCTGCCGCAGCTTAGAATGGCGTTTGCCTATTTTACTCCCGCCGAGACAGACAAGATCGCAAAACAGGCAGCCGGACTTCATCACAAGAGCGGGCGCGAGCTGATGGAGCGCGCAGAGATACTGCCGGAGTGGTATACCTATGGAAAAGAGCTGGACCAGTACGCGCGGGAACTTTTGGAGACAATAAAATAATGTGCGAAAGGTGAGGAAATCATTAGATCATGGCAGATGAACAGGAAATATTAAACCGCTGGCGGCTGGTGCTGGGAAAGTATGCGGCGGATCAGATTCCCTTTGAAGGGGGAAGCCTGAAAATGATGGAGATGGAGGAAGTGCTGGACTACCTGTATTCAAGAGAGTACGGGGAGGAGCAGGAAGTCAGGGAGGACAGGAAAGGCGGGAGTGGCGCTTCACAGCTCACCGTGCCGCACTGGCTGACAAAGATCAAGACCCTTTTCCCGCGAAACACAGTGGAAATCATGGAGCGTCACGCGCTGGAAAAGTATCAAATGACGGAGCTTTTGACCGATCCAGAAGTGTTGCGCAGGCTGGAACCAAACAAGGAGCTGCTAAAGACGGTCATGCAGTTAAAGCACATGATGAAGGGCGAGGTGCTCACGCTTGCGCGTGAGGTGGTGCGCAAGGTAGCCGATGAACTGACAAAGAAGCTGGAGCAGGGGATGAAGAAATCCTTTTCCGGCAGACTAAACCGCAGTGTCAGCAGTCCAGTAAAGTCCATACGAAACATCGACATGGGCAAGACGATCCGCAGGAATCTGAAAAATTATGACACAGAGACAAAGCAGCTTGTGCTGAAACAAGTGTATTTCAGTGCGCGCATGAAAAAGTATAATCAATGGCGTGTGATTATCTGCGTGGACGAGAGCGGCTCTATGCTGGATTCGGTGATTCACAGCGCGGTCATGGCAGGCATTTTTGCCAGACTGCCGATGCTGGACACGAAGCTTGTCATCTTTGACACCAGTGTGGTGGATTTAAGCGACTATGTGAGTGACCCTGTCGAGACACTCATGAGTGTGCAGCTTGGCGGCGGAACGGACATAGGCGGTGCAGTGGGGTATTGTGCGCAGCTGATTCAGATGCCGCACCGGACGATGGTGGTGCTGGTGACAGACCTCTATGAAGGCTGCGGCTACCGCAGAATGTATCAGGCGTGTCAGGGAATTATCGAGAGCGGCGCGAAGCTGATTGTACTGCCCTCACTCGACCATGCTGCGGTGCCGAATTATGACAGAAATGCAGCGGCAGTGCTTGCCGATATGGGGGCTTCTGTCGGTGCGATGACACCGGAGGAGCTGTCGGATTTTATAGCACGGGTTATAACATAGGAGGAGGAGAGCATGAGTGACTGGCAATTGGCATTTGGCGAGATTGACGACGATTATCTGACGGGCATTTCCAACAAGGGGATTGTGAAGCGCGCCTACAAGGATTTAGAGACGATTCCGTGTATGGCAGCAGGACAGAATTTACAGGAAGCGGCAGCGAAGCAGTTGCAGGATATGGCGTTTGCAGCGCAAGAGGTGCTTGAACTGACGGTCGGGGAGGAGACGGTGCAAATCAGACTGCCACTCGGAGAGAGCACCTGCTCATGCCCGTCAAGAAGCATCTGCCGCCATGTTGTGCAGGGAATCCTTGCCATGAAGGCAGCCTTCGCCGCAAGTGAAGCTGTGGAAAATAAGACCGCGCCTACCGCAAACGAAACTGTGGAGACGGAGAAAGAAGCTGCCACAAGTGAAGCTGTGGAAAATAAGACCGCCGCCTCAAACGAAACTGTGGAAGCGGAGAAAGAAGCTGCAACAAGTGAAGCTGTGGAAAATAAATCTGTTAAAGACCGATCGGACAAAGTACAGTCTGATGGAAACAAAACCATAGACAACGCCAATGATATCAATAAAACGACAAAAAATAAAGCCAGTGGAGCTGGAAACAAGGCAGAAAGCATACAGAAAACCGCAGAGAATGCACCAGATGTGCCTGTCACAATGATTGAAAAAGTGACACAGCAGATTGCCGACTACCCACTTGCAAAGCTCTGCAAAAGTCTGGGCACGAGGCGGATTCAGGAGGTGATCGGCGCTGCGAAGACAGGCAGAAAACCCCAAATTACGTATTCTAGTGTCGTGACCGTGCAGCCAATTGCGAAGTCCATGACCGTCAAGCTGCTCTTTCCGTTAGAACACGCAACCTGCACCTGCCACAAAAAGGAATTTTGCGTCCACAAGGCGGAGGCAGTGCTGTGGTGCAAGCTGGAATCAGGGCAGTTGGGTATCCAAGATTTAGAACAGACAGAGGGCACAGCGGCAGACTATGATATGGAACAGGTGCATGAAGCGGCGTCACAGATGCGGACTGTTCTCGAGGAGCTTTTCGATACGGGCTTGTCCAGAACAGCAGATGATGTGACAGAGCGCATGGAACGTCTGGCAGTGATCAGCCACAATGCGAAACTGGCTAATTTTGAGAGTGACTGGCGGCGTTTGCAGGATTCTTACCAAAAGTACATGAAGCGGGTGGCAACGCTTGGCATACAAAACCTCATGCGCCAGATCACGAGATTATACCGCAATGTAGAACGCTTGGCGCAGGCGCAGAATGCTTTGGAGGTGTCTGCGCTGGCGGGCGTGTTCCGCTCAGAATATACGCCTGCGCTTGATTTGGACTTAGTTGGGATTGCGCTGGAACACTTTGTGAGCAAGAGCGGCTATGAGGGCGATACGGTCTATTTCTTGGAGGAGACGACAAAGCGGTGGTATACATACACGCAGGCAAGACCTGTCTTTTATGAGAAAGAGCAAAGTTTATAT
>CAJUII010000084.1:0-2504 GCA_910586405.1 uncultured Lachnospiraceae bacterium | reverse complement strand
GAAATGTTTTGTGCAGCCAGAGAAGCCGGCGCGGAGGAGGCAGACCATTCCAGCGAAGAAGAGGCTGCACAGACAAAGCTGGTGATCCTGCGGCCTTCCTCCTGTGACCCGGCAGTCTTTTCAGATACGGAACAAAAACTTCGCATGAAGCTCTATGACGAGGCAGGCAAAGCGGTGGTGATCGAGATCACTTACTCCAAGGACGAGGCGGAGGGAATCCGTTATCTCGAAAAAATTACGGACGAAAATCTGCCATGCTTTTTTGGAAAGATTTATTTGCAGGACGGCAGAATAAAACTATATCCGATTGCTGTTTTCGGAAAAAGAGAGTTGCAGGAGACGGACATTTGACAAGGGGGTGAGCCAAATGGAAAGGGCTGGAATAAAAACTGTCAGCAGGGAAGATGCTTTACAGCGGCTGTTGTCAGACATCAAAAATCTTATGGAGGACTTGTACCAGAGCGGTTTTGATACAGTGCACGACAGCACCCTCAAATCGTTTGATGCGATGGCAAAGCAGACAGCGGCATACGGCATGGAACTGCTGTCTGCGCTGCTTACGCAGCTTGCCGACGGCTTGAAAATGCGCCGCCATCAGATACGGGCACAAGGGACACTGGACGGACTCGCGGGCGTCTATACAAAACTGAGTTTGTATATAGATTTATGTGAGGAGAAGATTGAGCTGGATAAGGGGATTGCTTATTATGGCAGCGGGGCGGAGTGCCAAGATTAGCGGCAGATGCGCAGGATAAAAATTCAAATGTATGCAAAGAGAAAGGAGTCACAATCATGACAAATCCCAACAGCAGACAAATTAGCAAAATGATAGAGATATTAAAGGATTTAGAGATCTCGCAGCAAGACTGCGAACTGGCACAAAGCTATTTGAGCGGAGAGGTCGGCGACGAGGTGTTGGACCAGTTTGAGCGCAAGGATTTAACAAGACTGTCGTATCAGTTCGAGACAAAGGCGCGTGCCGTCACAAAGCAAATCGAAAAAGAGAACAAGCGGGCAGTGGGCGTGCGTTTCTTCAATGTGCTCTACGCCATCGGACGCGGTTCGTGCAATGGGCTGTTCTGGAATTATACTTATGACAAAGTAGAGGAATGCGCACTCTATAAAAGACTGCACGTTCTGATTTGCAGCTACAGGTCACATGCAAATTTTCTGATAAACAAAGCATACGATCATATCATGAGCGTCGTGGAGAATAACCCCGTGCGTTTGCTCGATGCAGTTTCTGATTTAAAAAAAGAAAATGAACTCTATGCAGCAATGCTGCTGGCATTGTATTTTTATAAAAAGTACGAGAAGCCTGAATCTTTGTCAAAAGAAGATACAGCCTATATGGAGGAATACGAGCAGATTCTGTTAAAGAGTTTTGATGCGTGGCTTGCGGGACAGGGCTGTACGGCACATGAGGAAGCCGTCGCAGCGCTTCGGGAACGGAAAGCGGCAGGTCACATCATTGGAAGAATCGAGTTTGGACAGATTGGGAAGGAGGAGATGGAATGCTTTCATGTGATCAGCAATCTGGCATATCGCAATTATCAGCTTTCCGAGGTACTGCTTGAGATTGTCAGGGCATGTATGGTGATGAATGTGGAGGAGACACTTGAGAGCTTTGTCGATATAGGGGAGACACTTCGTGGTGTTTTTCGTGACAGGTATGACATGGAGGACAATACGCACGTAGAGATTGACCTGAAAGGGGCGGATTTTGATGAAGTGTTCCATATTGAGCCGACCTTGTACATATGCTGGGCGGCGTGGTTAAACTACAAACTGATTTTGACCCGGCAGTTTCACAAAAATCAAGAGAGCTATCTCAAGGTGATAGAGCCAAATGAATGTCAGGCCTTGCTTCAGATCTGTTCGAATACAAGGAGGAAGATCAGTGCCCAGTGGCGGGGAACGGAGATGGTGGAGTACACGCTCAACGTGCTCAAAGATGTCTTACAAAAAGAAAATCCCAAATTATATCAAAAAGTCGTGCAGGATGTGAAGCCAGATCACGAGGAGATGATCAACCGTCTGGTGTCCGATACGCCGCATGCGGAGACGGCGCGTGAATATCTGCGGGGAAACTGCAAGGTTTCTGAATTATATCCCTACGACAAAGAATTTGGAGATGGATTCTTAGAGGGGCGTTATTCGATCGGTAATGCGATGAAGAGCTATCGCAAGCATTGTAAGGACGAAGCATTTTTCAATCGCTGTACTGTGTTTTTGATTCTGCGGAAACTGGAGAGTGTGGATTGTGTATATCAGAATATTTTTGCAGATAAAGCACAGTTGCG
This sequence comes from uncultured Lachnospiraceae bacterium, assembly GCA_910586405.1. Lineage (GTDB taxonomy): Bacteria > Bacillota > Clostridia > Lachnospirales > Lachnospiraceae > COE1. The sequence goes on along the minus strand of CAJUII010000084.1, from coordinate 201 downwards.
GCAATATTTTGCAGCGCTTGACAGCGAAGCGCTTGACTGCGCACATCAACTGCAGGCATTCTCACTCCTGTCCAAAGACAATCAAAGCTATAGCAGCAGAATTAGAATGCTTGATAACGTCGGTGAGGAACATTTTGCCAGATTTTTGCAGGAGAATCCAGACGAGACGCTCGCCGCATTTTCCAATGCGCCCTCGGAGGC
>CAJUII010000083.1:11849-14018 GCA_910586405.1 uncultured Lachnospiraceae bacterium | reverse complement strand
GGTATTTCTAATGAAACACAAAAAGAAATTTATCAAAAAAAGTATTGTTTTTATAACGATACTTGTAATTTTAACTATAAATCCACAGTACAGCCGTTGTAGTGAAAACGAACAGTCTTCTGGAATAGGAAGTCATTCTATGATATCTCCTCATCAAAAAAATATTTAATATTTTGTTTTATTAGTTTTAAATTGTGTATATCTTTTCTTGCGGCGGCAATATAATATGCCCGTCGCATCATTTTTTTTGCATTCATTAATTCTTTTTCCCTTTCGTCAGCTTCTTTCCTCTTGGCAAGTTTCAATCTATTCCCTGCTGTTTGCATCATAAGTTCCACCAACCCATGTGCATATCCACGGCTGATTGCCATATTCAACCCTTCTTCAGCTTTTGCCAATGCTTCCTCATATCGTCCCAGTTTACCAAGCGGTCTTGATAAGTTTGCCAGATTGATAAGTTTCAGCTCCGCAGCGTTTTTCTCATCCATATATCCAGCATCCAGACTTCGTATAATCGTCTCATAGATAATAATATCTTTATCCAACTCGCCTACATCATAATATGCAATCCCCATTCCCATCAATATCAAAATCTCCTGCTCTCTGTATGGATAAATCCTGCCACGCTGATCTCCCCACAGATAACTTTCATAAGCTGGAATCGTCATCTCCATAGCTTCCTGCAGCTGCTTTATAAATACCTGTGCGCTGATCTCTCCCAGCTCATAGTCCACCAAAGCACGAACCCGTTTCAAGTACTGTCTGTCCACCACGGAGTCTGATATCTTCTCACAAATATGTGCCAAATATTGTTTCGAAATATCGTATTCCCGCTTCGACAGAGTATCCTCCAATAATATGTACTCCTCTAACAAGGACATATCATTGCCCATGCATACTGCACAGTTGTCGTGAATCCCCCGTTCCAGCCTTTCCATCAACTTTCTATAAATGTCCCTTTTAATCTTATGTCTGTTGTTCTCGATCCGAGACAACGTTTCCACAGAACAGATACCATCGCTCAGTTCCTCCTGTGTCATGCCAACTGCATTCCTCGTCAGACGAATCACATCTCCAGCTTTGTAATTTGCCATTCCAGTTCCTCCTTGCAAAATTGTTCTATCTGATGCATTTGCTGCAAATCACCAAATACACTGCATATGCTATACGCCATCAGGCATTCCTCTTGAATCTCTCGTTTTTTCATGCGGTCCTTTCGCACATCTGTTCCATATCGTATCAACAATGACTGTGCTCTGAGAAAACGAAACCGATCCAGTCCTGCAATTTCCCTGCTCTGCGCAACATAATTGATACCCTTATCAATATACGCCAATACCTTATCCTGATCCTGCAATAACTGTGCAAGTCTGATTAATTCCATCAAAAGCTGATTCCCCAAGCTCTGTCTTCTGCGATCTGTATCATAATATTCTAAATGATGAAACAAATCTGACAATATATACTCTACCTCAATATTTGTCTTTTGATAATCTCCATATTGAACCAGCGCAAGTATCAGCTCTGTTTCCGCTGTCGTATAAAGCTCGTTCTTCCATTGATGTTCTATATTAAACGCAGGTTTTGTCAGTTGCAATGCTCTCATCGCTGTCTCACAAATCTCTGTCTGTATTGGATATTTTTTACTACTATCCTTCAATTCTGCCTGCAAGATCAGGACTTCCTGACAAAGACAAAACTGTTCGTGAATTTTACAACTTATTTTTTTCTTTTTTCTGTAACGAACGAGCTCCTGTCGTACTTGTTCATATTCCTTGCGCTGCATATTCTTTATAATAGACTCCCTCGCAAGCCACAACTCATAATCTGCATCATTGAAAAGCAGTTCAAACTGACATATCTGTTTTCCGATGCGCTCAAGAAGCAGACTGCTTGTCAGAGAATCAGCACATCTGCTTCCATCTTCCAGACGTGATAATGTGCTGACAGAACATATTCCATCGCACACTTGCTCTAATGCCAAATTGTATTTTTTTCGATAATAAGATAAAATTGCTCCTGTAGATTCTATTCTCATATTTTTTATACCTTTCTTGCATCTATTATTATTAAAACTACATAAACTTCTTTTAAAGAAAAATGCGTGACTTTTCAATATCCTTATGATAAAATGTTCCTCACACAATTGATATATCATGAAAGGTATTT
>CAJUII010000083.1:3532-11749 GCA_910586405.1 uncultured Lachnospiraceae bacterium | reverse complement strand
TCCTCACACAATTGATATATCATGAAAGGTATTTATAAATGAAAGTAACAGCCGTCATCGCCGAATACAATCCGTTCCACAACGGACATTTATACCAGCTTCGTACCATTCGCACGGCAGAGCACGCCGATTGGATTGTTGTCGTTCTTAGCGGCGACTTCATGCAGCGCGGTATTCCAGCCATTGTCGATAAGTACCAGCGCTGCCAGATGGCGCTTGCAAATGGCGCCGATCTGGTCTTTGAACTGCCTGTATATTTTGCACTTGGCAGCGCAGAGTACTTTGCTCAGGGCGCAGTGTCTCTGATCGACAAGCTGGGCGTGGTCGATTCCCTGCATTTTGGCAGTGAATGTGGTGATCTATCACTGATTTCAGACTGTGCCCGCATCATCGCGAGCGAGTCTTGTCAATATCAATCCCTGCTGAACGATTTTCTGAAACAGGGCTGCTCCTTTCCTGCTGCCAGAGCCCGCGCTGTCGCTGCCCTGTTTCCTGAAAAGGATACCGATACGCTCTTAAACGCCCCCAATAATATCCTAGGCATCGAGTATGTCAAAGCCCTCCTCCAGCGAAACAGCGCTATCCAGCCGGCGACACTCGCGCGAAAAGGCGAAGGCTACGCCTCAGATGTTCTTGATACCGACTATTTTGTCTCGGCAAATGCGTTGCGCAGTGCGCTTGAGCACAGCGCGACTGCCGCGGCAGCAAGCCCCCATGTGCCGGCTAATGTCTATTCGCTGCTGTCCCAGCAGGATTTTTTATTCACCGAAGATTTTTCTGAAATATTGTTGTATAAACTGCTGCGCGATGCCAGCGGCAAAGACGCTTTCGCGCCGTATTATGATATTGGAAAACAGCTCTCTCACACGCTGTACCGCCATCTGCCTGCGTATTTGTCATTTGAAGATTTTGCAATGCAGTGCAAGTCCAAAAATCTGACCTACACCCGCATCTGCCGCGGACTAATGCACATTCTGCTGGACATGACACAGGAGAATGCAGATACCCTGAAACACAAGGATTACACCCAGTATGCGCGGCTTCTTGGCTTCAGTGAACATGGAAAGCATCTGTTAAAAGCCATCAAAGCAAACGCTTCTGTTCCTGTTATCACCAAACCTGCTATGGCTTTAAAACAGCTTGACGGCGCAGCGCGGATGTCCTTGCAAGCTGATCTCCACGCCGCCGATATATATGACAGTATTTCTCAACAAAAAAGGCGGCGCCTGACAGGTCAGACCTCCGCCATTCTTCGCTGCAATGAACTGACCCGCCAGCTCATCACTAATTTTTAAAACTATGAATCGGTGCTGGAATCCTGCCGCCGCGGTTTACAAATGCATCGCAGGAAAACTGGTTGACCGGCATGATCGGCGCATGGCCCAGCAGTCCGCCAAACTCTGCGCTGTCTCCCACTGTCTTGCCAATCACAGGAATGATGCGCACCGCCGTTGTCTTTTGATTGATCATGCCAATCGCAAGCTCGTCAGCAATAATGCCTGCAATGGTCGTCGGCTTGGTATCCCCCGGAATTGCAATCATATCCAGCCCTACAGAGCAGACGCACGTCATCGCCTCGAGTTTCTCAATCGTGAGCGCGCCCGCATTGACCGCGTCAATCATTCCCTGATCTTCACTGACAGGAATAAAGGCACCGCTCAATCCTCCTACATAGGAGGAGGCCATCACACCGCCCTTTTTCACTTGGTCATTCAATAATGCCAGCGCCGCTGTCGTTCCCGGCGCACCTGCATACTCTAAGCCGATCTCGCACAAAATATCAGCCACGCTGTCACCGATTGCCGGTGTCGGCGCGAGCGACAAGTCCACAATACCAAACGGTATGCCAAGGCGCTTAGATGCCTCCTGTGCGACAAGCTGCCCGACACGTGTCACCTTGAACGCTGTCTTTTTGATCGTCTCGCAGAGCACCTCAAAGGTTTCCCCGCGCACGCTCTCCAACGCGTTTTTCACAACACCGGGACCGCTGACGCCGACATTGATAATCGCGTCCGCCTCTGTGACGCCATGAAAAGCCCCTGCCATAAATGGATTGTCGTCGGGTGCATTGCAGAATACGACAAGCTTTGAACAACCGATGGAGTCCTGATCTTTTGTGAGCTCTGCGGTCTCCTTGATGATATCGCCCATCAGCCGCACCGCGTCCATGTCTATTCCTGTCTTGGTCGAGCCGAGATTGACCGAGCTGCACACAAGCTCTGTCTGCGCAAGCGCTTGTGGTATAGAGCGAAGCAGCAGCTCATCTGCCTTTGTCATTCCCTTGGAGACCAGCGCAGAATATCCGCCAAGGAAATTAACGCCGACATCCTTTCTTGCGCGGTCTAATGTCTTTGCAATCGTCACAAAATCCTCGGAAGCCTTACAGGCAGAGCCGCCTACCAGCGCAATCGGCGTGACGGAAATCCGCTTGTTGACAATCGGAATGCCAAACTCCTTCTCAATCTGCTCACCGACTGCCACCAAATCCTTTGCCACCTTCGTAATCTTGTTGTAAATTTTATCATTTAGACGGTCTAAATCCGAGTCAATACAGTCCAACAGACTAATGCCGAGTGTGATTGTCCTGACATCGAGGTTCTCCTTCTCGATCATCTTATTTGTCTCTAACACTTCATTGATATTAATCATTTTTCAAATGTCCTCCTATGAAAAGCTCGATGATAAGTCCAAGTTCCGCTTATACCCTGTGCATACTATTAAAAATCTCTTCCCGCTGACATCTGATAATGACACCAATCTCTTCGCCGAGTTTGTCGAGGTTATCTGAGACCTCGCTGACAGACTTAACTGCCTTGCTCATATCTGCAATCATCATCATATTGAAATAATCGTCTACAATGGTCTGCGAGATATCAAGAATATTGATCTTATTTTCAGCTAAATATGTACAAACCTTTGCGATAATGCCAACTGTGTCCTTCCCTACTACTGTGATAATTGTTTTTTTCATCATGTTTGACTCCTATCTGTTTTAGATTCCTTTTATCATTCCATTCATATATCCTGCGCTACGATACATCATACCGAATATCCGCCTAAATTTCAACCAATTGTGACATCTCACTGCGATTTGCCACATAAATAGGGAAATCATCCGGCTTATAGGGATTGTCCGACATAGAAATCTCAAGGCGCACGGTCTCATAAGCGAGCTCTGCCAGATTATTTTCCTTGCTCAAATGCCCCAGAAATACAGTCTTGAGCTTATCATGCAACAGCCTGCTTAACAGCCTGCCGGAAAGCTCATTGGACAAATGTCCCTTTTTCCCCAAAATACGCTGCTTGAGCGCATAGGGGTACGGCCCCACCTGTAGCATATTGATATCGTGATTTGCCTCCAAAAGCAGCACATCCATACCTTTGAGGCTCTCAACAGTGTACTCATCATACATTCCTAAATCCGTCGCAACTGCCATGCGCTTGTTTCCATATTGGAAACGGTATGCCACAGGCTGCGCCGCGTCGTGGGAAATCTTCATTGGATTGACTGTGATATCCTTCAAAATAAATTTTTCATCTGCTTTCACAACACGAAAAAGTGAGTCCTCTATCACACCCAGATTACTCACTTTCTTAATGGCGGCTATGGTCCGGTCTGTAGCATAGATTGGTATGCCAAATTTTCTGCAAATCACACCCAGACCACTGATGTGATCTGAGTGTTCATGTGTGATGAATATTCCGTCAATATCTTTTCCGCTAAGTCCCAGCTGTCCAAGACCCTCCAGCGTGCGCTTACAGCTAATTCCTATATCTACCAGAAGGTGCGTGGCATCTGTCCCGATATAAATACAATTTCCACTGCTCCCACTGGCTATACTGCACATTCTCATAGTTATCCCCCATGCCGCCCTCGGCGGCTCACGTTTATTTCCAATAAACCTCAATCTTGTCCCCGTTGTAAAGCTCCTGTGTATACTGCGCATCTCTTCCATTCACAAGGGTTGCAATCCCTGAACCGCGCATTCTGCTGGTATCAAAATCTATGTAATCAAAGATATCCACAAACATGTAGCTCTGTTTGCCCCGCATCACAATCGGCTTTTGATTCACAATGACAATAATCTTCTTGCCTGTTTCCGGCTCTGTTTTTGGAATATTGTTGGGTTTCTTTGCCTCACGCGCCGGCGCTGCCTCTGCTGATTTCACCTCTGGCGCCGAAGTTTCGCGCGCAGTGGTACTGCTGCTGGCTGCGGGTTCTGTGTCCTTTATAGGTTCCGGCTGTGCTTGTGACGGTGCCTGCAGCCCGCTCTGCGCCGGTGCGTTTGCAGACGCTGCTTCTGATTGTGCAGACGGCGCTGGCGCTGATGCTGGGGACGGCTCACTTTCCATGGATTGTGATGGGTTTGTCGTCTGCTCTTTTTGATCCATTGCTTCTGAGGACGGTTCCGGTCTTGCCGCCTCAACAGACGGTTCCGCCGGCGCTGCGAAAGCTTCGGCAGGCTGCACTGGTTCAGCAGACACGGCTTTTGCCGGTTCTGAGGAGGGTTCTGGCTCAGATGCTTCCGGTGACGGCGCAGATTCGTGCGCGGAAGCTGGAGACTCCATAGACACTGCTGGCTCAGCAGACGTTGTCTCGGCTGCCTCTGCGGGCTGTTCTTGATGCGCAGTCTGTGCGGCTGCCTCCTTTTTTGCCGTCTGGTCTTTCTCCTCACGCGCTTTTGCCGCAGCCTGCTCCCTCATTTTCTCTGCCTTTGCAACCTGCTCTTTCACGGACTCTTTGAAAGCCTCTCTCTGGGATTCCTTGTAAATCTCCTTCAGTTCATACTCTTTGCGGTTGCGAATCTCAAGCTGATCGGAAGCGACAATCTCAATCGTATCATCAACCTTTTCCCCATTGACAAGCAATACCATATCCTCCGGCGAAAGATCCATGAAAGCAAACAGTTCTTCATAGGTATATGCCGTAGAAATCTCAATTTCGTCACCGTTTTGTATCTCGTACTCCTCTGTCACAGGAACACCATTTACCTTCACAGGCTTTGGAAGCTGCATCTCATCGCCATTGATGCGGACAGGAATCCTTCCGCTAAATTCCGCAATGTCCGCGATCTTATCATGCGCCGACGCCCCAACTGTCGCCTCCTCCAGCACGATGATATCGTTCGCCCTGATATTATGGCTGAGGTTTACTTCCTCGCCATTGACATACACATGGGCGCTCTCCCCATACTCTCCCTTCGTGATATGCGGCTGTCCATTTACGCTGTAGCGCAACTCCTCACCGCGTCTTGGGAACAACCCTTCCCGTGTGAAATCCGCCTGTATTGCCGCATCGGTAACAGTGAGCTTGTTATTGTCGTACAGCTTTACTTTGTTTCCATTAAAGGTAATATAGATAAAATTATTATACTGGTCATAGTATGTCAGGCAGATTCCAATCGGTGTGATGATTGTCGAATCCCGCAGCGCCCCCTCTGGAAAGTCAATGTCCCGCATGATCTCCTCCCCGCGCAGTGCGACACGCTTGGGGTCCAGACCAAGCTCAGCGGCAATCAAGTCGTCGAATCCACTGATTTTACCACCGCCGCCAACGATAAACACAGCGCTTGGCGGTGTGCCGCCGTTTAGTTCTCTGACGGTATCGGCAGCTAATTTTGCCATCTTCTCAATCTCTGGCTGGCAGATGGCAATCACTTCCTTGGCAGTGATCATCTGCTCCATGCCCATGATGTCCTCATATACAATCTCCTCCTGCTGTGTCGCCGCTGTCTTGATCATCTCCGCAGTACCAAAATCAATGAGACATGTCTTTGCAAGAATCTCTGTGAGCGAATCCCCCGCATGTGGAATCATGCCAAAGGCAATAATATTCCCGTCCGCTGTAATTGAAATATCCGAGGTGCCCGCCCCGATATCAACCATCGCAATATTCAGCAGACGGAATTTCTCTGGAATAGCAACCCGTATCGCTGCGATCGGCTCTAATGTCAGATTGGCAACCTTTAAGCCCGCCAGCTCTACCGCGCTGTACAGACCGTCCACAACATCATCTGGCAGAAATGTCGCGATCATGTCGGCACCGATTGTCCGCGCTTTATGGTGCTCGGGCTGTCCCATCCACAGGCCATTCAGAAAATAACGCACCACAGAATAGCCGACACAATAGAAATGCATATCCATATCATTCTTTTCCTGAAAATCCGAAAAGGCCTGCTCAATCCCCAATGAAATCAGACTATTCATATCATCTTTTGTAACATTGCGTTCCCGGTCAAGGTCCATATCTACATGCACATTCATCGTCTTGAGCACGCGCCCGGCGGCGGCGATACACACTTCATCGAGCTTGACGCCAATCTTCTCCTGCAAGGATTGTCTGATATCCGCTATCGTCGCTGCCACTCTGTTAATGTCATGAATCTGCCCATCGAGCATGGCACGCGTCTGATGCTGGCGGATTTCCTGTGCTGTCACGACAAATCGGTCTCCCTGTCTGTAACCCACTGTACCCACAACACTCCTCGTACCAATATCAAGTCCAAAAACAAGATCTTCTCCGTTTACTTTCACTTCATTCATACTTCAATCTCCCATTATATCTTTGACCTGTCTGTAGGTTTCCTCCAAATCACCATTGTTCGTAATCACCACCTGACAGTGCGTTCTAAACGCCTCCTCGCTCAGTTGTCCCTGCATAATGTCCGCGATTTTCTGCGCACTGTACTGCCTGCTCTCTGCAAGCCTCTTTTTCCGCACTGCCACATCTGAATGCACATACCACATTTCATCTACAATCTGATCATACTGCTCCTCAATCAAAAGCGCTGCCTCGATAAAAAAGTACTCCGTTATCCCCTTCTCCTGCTCATGTGCAATCTCTGCTAAAATATAGCGCTTCACCTCAGGGTGAACAATGCTGTTGACGCGTTCGAGCAATGCCTTGTCATGAAAAATCCGTTTTGCCATCTCCGCCTTGTTGATCGTGCCGTCAGCATTCAGCACCTCCTGTCCCAAAAGCGCCGCCAGTTTTTGATAACATGCCTGTCCCGGCTCATACAATCTATGCGCTGCCTCGTCCGCCCGAATCACCCTGCATTTGTAATGGGCTTCGATATACGAAAGCACCTGCGTTTTCCCTGTGCCAACACCGCCTGTAATCCCAATGATTTTCATGCTAACCCCCATGATTCCACACTTCTCACACTACTTCGCCTCATACCAGTCTGTGCCTGTGTGAAGGTCAATCTCCAAATTTACCGCCAGCTTACATGCATTCTGCATCTCGTGAGACAATACCGACCGTACCTCCTCGATTTCGTCCGCCCGGGTCTCGATCAACAGTTCATCGTGTATCTGCAAAATAAGTTTTGACTTTAAGCCTTTCGCCTTCAGCACATCATACACATGAACCATCGCATATTTAATAATATCTGCCGCTGTGCCCTGTATCGGAGAATTCATGGCAACACGCTCACCGAAGGAACGCTGGTTAAAATTCGTGGATTTCAGCTCTGGGACAGGCCGGCGCCTGCCAAACATGGTTTCACAGTATCCTTTTTCCTTGGCATCCTCCACCATCTGCTCTAAAAACTTCTTGATGCCCGGATATGTCTCAAAATACGCATCAATATACTCTTTAGCCTCCTTGGGCGTAATGCTCAAATCCTGACTCAGCCCAAATGAACTGATTCCATATACGATTCCGAAGTTCACTGCCTTTGCGTTGCGCCGCTGCAAGTCCGTAACCTCCTCAAAAGGCGTGTGGAACACCTTCGATGCGGTGATTCTGTGAATGTCCTCGTCCATTCTGTAAGCCTCAATCAACTGCTCATCATCTGACATATGTGCCAGCACACGAAGCTCAATCTGCGAATAGTCCGCGTCCATGAAAATACAGCCCTCCTGCGGGATAAACACCTTGCGAATCCTCCTACCAAGCTCCATGCGCATTGGGATGTTCTGTAAATTTGGCTCTGTAGAGCTCAGTCTTCCAGTCGCTGTAATCGTCTGGTTAAAATTTGTGTGAATCTTATTGTCCGCACCGATAAACGCCGCAAGTCCCTCCGCGTAGGTGGACTTGAGCTTTGTAAGCCCTCTGTATTCCAGTATATCCTTGACAATCGGATAGTCTGCGGCCAGCTTCTCAAGCACCTCCGCCGCTGTCGAGTACCCCGTCTTGGTCTTTTTACCGCCGGGCAGCTTCATTTTCTCGAATAAGATTTCTCCTAATTGTTTCGGGGAATTAATATTAAA
>CAJUII010000083.1:0-3432 GCA_910586405.1 uncultured Lachnospiraceae bacterium | reverse complement strand
GCTTCCTTTGCCAGATATGCCAGACATTCTTTCCTCCTGCCGCGGTATGCCGAGGCGAGGTCTGCCTTGCCAAACACCTCCGCCCACTTCTTAAGCTGGATATGGAGATATTCCGCTGCAATGTCGGTGCTATCATAATCATTTTTGAGCGGATTTACCAGATACGCAGCAATCTTGCAGTCAAAAACATTTTTGGTCAGCGCATATGCGGAGAGTGTCCTGTCACGCTCAGCTGAAACCATTTTCTTATAATCATTCTTGACATCAAACACAGAGACGATCATCTGCTCTGCCAGCAGCAGCCGCTCAAGCTGTTCTTGCAAGAATGCTGCCGGGATTGCCTCTTTGCTCTCAATCAAGTACACATTCTGCTCATTCTCAGAACCGCCGCACAACAGACAGCCAAATACCTCCTCGGACGCATCTACTTGCAAATGCATCTGCCCGTCGGCAAACGTCCCCAGCTCGCCAGCGTCCTTCGCCTTGGCATAGACAATCCGGACTGCGGCATTTCCAGCCTTTATCGCTGTCTCAAAAGCACGTCTGGCATCTTCTGTTGTCCTGATTTCGATCACCTTGAGGTCTCTGTCAAGATTGACTGCCGGCGTCCGGTTCTCCTGTCCCTCCTGCTCAAACTTGCCGCTCAGCCCAAGCTGGTGCAATCGGGCGTCCGCATCCAGCGTAAAAAGGCTGTCTGCATCGAAGCGTGCTTTTTCGTCTGAAAAATCAACTGCTGCGTCTGTATGAATTGTATAAAAATCCCGATATCTGTCAATATTTTCTTTATTTTCCTCGAGTTTCTCCCGAATGCTCTTCTGCGGCAGCTCGTCTGTATGCGCATACAAATTCTCAACCGACTCGTAGGTATCCAGCAGATTTGCCGCTGTCTTTTCGCCGATGCCAAGCGCCTTTGACAATATCAAGGCTTCACAAAAATGTGCCGGTACTGCCTCATAGTCCACAAACTCCATTTTTCCTTCGCCAGTTACAAGCAGGCTGACCTTGACATGTTCCGATGCGAACTGCAAAAAATCCCGATTACCTGACACGACTGTCATTTTTTTGTCCGAACGCGCTGTGATGGTACCGATTATATCAATAACCTTGCAGCCCGCCTTTTCCACTATATATATATTCATCGCCGAAAGAAGTTCTTTCAGAACAGGAAGCTGCTCGCAAAGTGCCGCTGGCATTTTCTGTAAAGCCTTCTGGCTGTCAGCGTTGTCCGCTTCAAATACCACACTCAGATATTCTGGTTTTTCTGATGCATTTTTTTCTGTTGTAATCCGAAACAGAAGGTTCAAAAACCCATAGACAGCATTGGTGTGGAATCCCGCCGTATCCGTCATCATTGGCACACTATAAAAAGCTTTCTGTAAAATACTGTCACCATCTATCAATACAATTCTACTCATTCAGCTCTAAACTCCTCCCAGCAAAAACATACATACTATCATAGAGCCAACTAAAAAAAGACCGGCTTTGAGCTGTTTATATAACTTTTTGCGCGTAATAGTACGATTCAGCCTGTCCTCCAGTTCACTCTGCACATCAATATCCTCAGCATTCTCCAATCTGCTGATGCCTTCCAGCAGAAGGTATTCTACTGTAAGCTCTTCCATACATTCACTACAGGAAGATATATGTTCTACAAACTGATATGCCGTATCCAAATCCAACTCATCTTTTAAAAATAAATGAATACAGCGCTGTGCTTCTTTACAATCCATTGCTGTCCTTTCATCTTCGTATCCTTAGCGTGCCCTTACAGCACGCCGCTCCATCGTTTGAGAGCAGTGCCCTTCAAACATGTTTCCATAATTCGTTTACTTGAACATATTACCTTCCTAATAATACACTATATCCCGGTAATTTTAAAGAGCGAATTTCTAAAATTTCACTTTTAAACAGTTTCCTCGCGCTATTTTTGTAAAATTTGACAAGATTTTATATATGCCTCATACAGTTCCGGCCTGCGCTCCTTTGTCCTCTCCAAAGACTGCTCCATGCGCCACTTTTCAATATTGGCATGGTGCCCGCTCAAAAGTACCTCCGGCACCCTTCTCTCATGCCAGATTTCCGGTCTTGAGTACTGCGGATACTCCAAAAGCCCATTGGCATGGGATTCCGTCTGCGCCGACTCGCCATTATTGAGCACCCCCGGCACAAGCCTTGACACGGCATCGATCAGTACCATCGCGGGAAGCTCGCCGCCTGTAAGCACATAATCACCGATGGAAATATAATCCGTAACAATCTCCTCCAGCACCCGCTCGTCAATTCCTTCGTAATGTCCGCACAAGAAAATCAAATCCTCCTCCTGTGACAACTCTGCTGCCTTTTTTTGATGGAAAACCTCTCCCTGCGGCGTCACATAGATGACGCGCGTTCTGTGCTTTGCACCCTTGCGATGTGCAATCCTCTCCTCCAATGCCTGCCAGCAGTCATACACCGGCTGCGCCTGCATCAGCATACCTGCCCCGCCGCCATACGTGTAGTCGTCCACCTTCTTATGCTTATCAAGTGTGTAGTCGCGTATATTTACCGCCTCTATGGAGATACAGCCCTTTTCCTCTGCCCGTCCTATAATGCTGGTCCGAAGCCCGTCAAGCACCATCTCAGGAAACAGTGTCATAACATGAAAATGCATAAATCCTCTCCCTAATCCAACAGTCCATCCATAATGTGTACCTTCATCTTCCGATTCTCCAAATCCACGTCAAGGATACACTGCTTGATTGCCGGGAACAATACCTGTCTGCCGTCCTCAAACTTGACCTCGTACACATCATTGGCGCCAGTCTCGATCACATTCGTCAGCACACCGAGATACTGGTCTTGCTCATCATATACTGCCAAACCAATCAAATCCGCTATAAAATACTCGTCGCGCCCAAGTCTTACTGCGTTTTCCCTTGTCACAAGCAGCGGTTTTCCCTTGTATTTTTCTATGTCGTTGATACTGTCAAAGCCCTTGAATTTCAGGATTGCATACTGTTTAAAGAACTTAACGCCTTCTATTTCAAGCAGTTTCTTTTCCTTTCCTGTATCTAAGATAACCTCCTTGAGCTTCTTGAATCGCCTCACATCATTTGTGGTGGGAAACACCTTTACTTCTCCGTGAATGCCGTGCGGCTGCGTGATCGCCCCTACCTGCAATAAATCGTCCATGAATCCTCCTTCTGATTTCCAAAAATATGTTTCAGTACTGTATTGCGCAAAGAAAAGGGTGTTCATAAGAACACCCTTTTATGACCTTACACAATCTCAACATCTACCTTTAGATTATCCTTGGAAGATGCTGCCTTGACAACAGAACGGATTGCCTTCGCAATTCTGCCCTGCTTCCCAATCACTTTCCCCATATCGGTCGGTGCTACATGAAGTTCTACAGTGATATTTTTACCCTCTGTCTTCTCTGTAACGACTACC
>CAJUII010000082.1 GCA_910586405.1 uncultured Lachnospiraceae bacterium | reverse complement strand
CTCGCTTTGATACGCTCCCGGCTCCGCAGGCGACTATGGTCTGTTTCTCCTCCATAATCAGAATATTATAAATCCCATACTTCCCTGCTCTCGCATACCCAACATTCTCAAAATTTCCCGACATATTTTTCTGCCGGTAGAGATAATATGGCTTCATATCCAGTGCATATGCACCCTTCTGGGCAATGTCCATTGTGCTGTCTGTATTGTGAAGTGTCGCGATCCCGTTCTCCTCAATCCACTGGCTGAGTTTGGACGCTCGCTTGACGGCAAGTGAATGTACGGTTAAACTGTCAGGGTTTAATTGGCATATCTCATGAATCGTGTTCTCTACATCAGCTTCCAATTCTCCGGGAAGTCCTAAGATGATATCCATATTAATGTTGTCAAAGCCTGCTTCCCGCGCCAGCCAAAAGGCATCCTTTACCTGTGCAACTGTATGCTGCCTGCCAATGTACTTTAGGGTTTCATCCTTCATTGTCTGCGGATTCACGGAGATGCGGGTCACGCCATGCTTTTTCAGCACATCAAGCTTTTTCCTTGTGATGCTGTCTGCGCGTCCCGCTTCCACGGTAAACTCTGATACCTGACAAAAATCAAACTTGTCGCGCACATACTGCAACAGCCTGTCCAGCTCTGCCGCCTCCAGTGTCGTAGGCGTTCCGCCGCCAATATAGATCGTATCTAAAATCTTGTTCTTATATGTTTCCGCAACGAAATCAATTTCCAAAAAAAGTGCCTGCAAATATTCTTCTACCCTTTTGCGCCACACCGCGATAGGATAAGATGTAAAGGAGCAGTATAGGCAGGTTGTCGGACAAAATGGAATGCCAATATAGATACTATAGCCATCTTCATAGTGTATCTTGTCAAGAATTTCCTTCTCGCGCCTGGCAATGTCAAGGCTTAACTGCGCTTTCTCATCACTGACAGCATGTGTCGTTTTCAGCCACGCGATAATCTCCTCATCCGCTTTCCCCTCTGCCAGCATTCCCATAGCGAGCTTCGTTGGCCGGATACCTGTCAGGTTTCCCCACGGAAGTGTCTTTCCTGTATAATCGCACAAATCATAATAAATCGAGAGCTTGCGCTCTTTTTTTGTGACATCTATGTCATTTTCATAAGTGTGCACATACTCTTTTCTGACATCTATGTCAAGTATGAGGTTCATGCTGTCATTGAAAAGCTGTACAATCACTTGATTTTCGCCGTCTTGGTGCTCCTCCTGCGCTTCTGCTGCATACACCCTCACATCGTGCTCTGGATAAAATGATTTCAGCAGCGCATGCAAATCATATTGATAATTTTCCTTGTTTGTATATACATTTATCATCTCTATACCCCTTATGTACTTTGGTATGCATACGAATTACAACTCTTCCCATTCAATACAGGTCGGTTTTTCCTGTGTATGATAAAACTCTAATGCACATTGTAGTGCCTTTTCAATAGAGAGTATCTGATATCCCGCCACAGAATAATCATTCACGCCGATTTGCCAGCGAAAATCATCTTCTCGGTCAAGGTCGCCTATCGACGCAAAGATCTCCACATTGTCCTCTGAAAAATAATTCACGACAGCTTGCTGGCCCTTTACCAGAATAGAGAGTGTACAGGGTTCGTCCACATTCCAGCCGTCTGTGCTTTCTTTATGATAGAGATGAAGCTCATTGTCCTGACCAGCGTACAGTATTTGCCGGATTTGCTGTTCGTACTCCTCATAGTTTAGGTATTCATTACAACGATTTAAATCATTTATAAACATTTTAATCCTCCAATTCGCCGCAAAAAAATCCATGCCTATGCCAAGCATGGATTATATTTTCTCTCATATCCGACGGTGGTTGCATCTCCATGTCCCGAGTAAAGCTTCACCTCATCAGGAAGTGTCATAATTCTCTCGCGGATAGAATCGCCTAACTGCCGCATCGAACCAGAGTAAAAATCAGTTCTTCCGACAGAACAATTAAAAATCGTATCGCCGCAGAACAAGGTTTTATCCTCAGCAACGTAAAAACAACAGCCGCCCTTTGTATGTCCCGGCGTATGAAGTACTTCAAAGTCTATGCCTGCCATAGAAAACGTTTGTTTATCATGAAAATATTCATCTGCCTCGAAACCATATGCTTTTCCAAACCAGCCCGAGAGATTCTTTTCCGGGTCTTTTAAAATCTCGGCTTCATCCTCATAGGCATAAATTTTTGCACCGCTGAGTTCCTTGAGCTTCAAGGCGCCGCCCGTATGGTCTCCGTGACCGTGTGTCAGCAAAATGCCTGCAATCTTTTCAAATCCAAGGCTTTTCACGTCCTCATACACAATCTCTCCGTTATCGCCGGGGTCGATCACCGCGATTTCGTCCGCGCCTTCTCTGTACACATAATAACAATTGGTCTGGCAGGCACTAAGTACCCTTCTCTTTACCTTTAAATCTGCCATATCAGCCTGTTGTCCTTTCAATATCAATCACACTGTCAATCAGCCGAAGCTTATCGACAATCATTTGTAGTTCTTCTCTACAGGTTATCTCGAAAGTCATTGCAATCGATGCGATATCCTGTTTATTCGTTCTGGTATTGACTGAACGAATATCAATATTTTTTTCCGTCAGCGCCTTTGTGATGTCCGCCAGCAGTCCGCTTCTGTTTTGCGCATATATTACGATTTCTGTCAGATATTTTTCTTTCCGCTCCGCAGCCTCCTCTGGCTGCCACTCAGCATCAATCAGCCTGGAACGATCTAAATCTGACAGGCTCATAATGTTGATGCAGTCCGTTCTATGGATAGAAATACCGCGACCACGCGTGACAAAGCCGACAATCTCATCACCGGGCACCGGCGCACAGCAGCGTGAAAACCGCACCGCCACATCATGAACCCCCTTCACTGTAATGCCTGTCTTCCCTTTGGGATTTGTCTGCTTATTTGCATTATTCTCCTGAATCTGTGCAATCAGTTCCTCGTTCGTCGCCTGCTTCTTGTGATCCTTGGCGTACAGCTCCTGCATACGGTTGACAACCTGCCCCTCCTTGAGTGCACCGTGTCCGATTGCAGCAAGCACTGCATCCCAGTCATTAAAGCCATACTTGTGCATCACTGCCCTTTGCAGCTCTGCCGTCAATATTTCTGCCGTATTAATACTTTTGGACTTACAATAGCTCTGAAAAAGTTCACGTCCCTTAATAATGTTATCTTCCTTCAGCTCACTCTTGAACCACTGCGAAATCTTGTTTTTCGCCTGCGATGATTTGACGATGTTCAACCAGTCACGGCTTGGTCCTTTGGAGTTCTGGGACGTCATAATTTCGATACAGTCCCCGTTATTGATCTGGTAATCGATTGTGACAAGCTTGCCATTTACCCTGGCGCCTATCATTTTATTGCCGACGGCACTGTGGACACTGTATGCAAAATCAATCGGGGTAGACCCCGCAGGCAGATTCTTCACATCTCCTGCCGGTGTAAAACAGTACACATGATCTGAGAACAAATCTAAATCGCTCTTTAAGAGCTTCATAAATTCCTTGTTGTCCGCGGTATCTTTCTGCCACTCAAGAATCTGGCTAAGCCACGCGAGCTTCTCCTCCTCGCCGCCGCTCGACACTTTGCCGTCACTTGCTTCTTTATATTTCCAGTGTGCGGCAATACCATACTCCGCAACCCGATGCATCTCAAACGTCCGAATCTGTATCTCAAACGGTACGCCCATTGAACCAATCAGTGTCGTGTGAAGCGACTGGTACATATTTGCCTTGGGCATAGCGATATAGTCTTTAAACCGTCCGGGCATAGGCTTATACATTTCGTGAATCACGCCGAGCGCCGCATAACAGTCCTTGACTGAATCGACAATAATGCGCACTGCAAACAAATCAAAAATCTGATCAATGTTTTTGCCCTGATTCTTCATCTTTTTATAAATGCTGAAAAAGTGCTTTACCCTTCCATCAATCTGAGCGTCAATTCCCGCGTCCATAATGTGCTCTGTCACTTCGTCAACAATGTCCTGCACATATTTTTCACGTGCATCCTTTCGCAGTGCGATCTTTTCTACCAGATCATAATAAGCTTCCGATTCCAGATATTTTAAGGACAAATCATCCAGCTCTATCTTAATCTTAGAAATACCGAGCCGCTCCGCAAGTGGTGAATAAATGTCCAGTGTTTCGCGCGCGATGCGCTTCTGGCTCTCTGGTGATTTATATTTCAATGTCCGCATATTGTGGAGACGGTCCGCTAATTTAATCAAAATCACACGGATATCCTTTGTCATTGCGAGAAACATTTTCCGCAGATTCTCCGCCTGAAGCTCCTCGCGGCTTGTCTGTCTGTCGGGCGCGGCATCGCCTGTATACTGTAATTGCTCTAATTTGGTAACACCGTCAACAAGAAGCTCTACATCCGGTCCAAACTCCTCTTTGAGCTGCTCGTTGGTCATTATGGTATCTTCAACGACATCATGCAAAAGACCTGCAATGATTGTCTCCTTGTCAAGCTCCAGATCAGCAAGTATAATTGACACACACAGCGGATGGACGATGTACGGCTCCCCTGATTTTCTGACCTGGTCCTTGTGCGCAAGGAAGGCGGTTTGATATGCCTTGTCTATCATTGAGATATCATCGGACGGGTGATACTTATGCACACGCCGAATAAGCCCCTGATATAACTCATCGGGGCTTTGAAATTCCTTGATATATTCGATTTTCCGTTCGTCTGTTTTTCTGGGGCCAGCCTTACTTCCATTTATGATAAGGGAGTCCTCATATGCTCCTGTCCTTGTCTGTTTCTCATCTGTCACTTCGCATCACCAGCCATATTCAACAAAATATTAATATTATCCTTTTCCTACTTGCCTTCGTAGGTTATCGCTGCGTCGAGTCTGTAGCCTGCGATCCGCTCTCTTCCTTTGAGTCCGGCAAGCTCCATCAGTACAACGACGCCTACTACCTCACCGCCAAGTGACTCAATCAACTTGATCATGGCTTCTGTCGTACCTCCGGTCGCAATCAGGTCATCGACTACCAGCACCTTCTGACCCTGCTGGATGGAATCCTTATGCATCTCTATCGTTGCTTTTCCGTATTCCAAATCATAGTCTATGGAAACGGTCTCCCTTGGGAGCTTCCCCTTTTTCCGTATCAGGACAAAAGGCTTGCGGCTGTTATAGGCAATCGGAGTTCCAAATATAAATCCTCGTGACTCTGCGCCTGCCACAACATCGTATTCTAAATCCTTCACTAAGTCCTGCATGGTATCTATGGCAAGATGCAGTCCATCAGCATCCTGCAAAACACTTGTCACATCACGGAAAATAATACCCGGTTCTGGAAAATCAGGTATCGCTCTTACGTATTCTTCCAATTTTTTCATAATGTATACTCCAATCTTTTCCATTTTTTTAAGAATTTTTCATAGAATTTTTCTCAACAATTTACTTTAATATTACTATTATAGTATTATTTGAATGTGAAGTCAATTCTTTTTCGCAACATCAAAGCCTGTCTAAAGGTTTGTCCACGCCACTTCTTCCACTTGTCCTATATCATTATAATCAACTCCGAGCAAGCCGCACTGCTCCTTGATTGCCTCCTCGACTACTTCCTCTGTGACCCAATCAATACCAATCTCCTCACGGCACCTGTTAATATAGGTCTCGCAAAGGCTGATTTGATCTTCAGTGCATTCACTCCAATCATAAGTATAATACACCTTTTCACCAATCGTATAAATTATTACGGAGAAAATGATATCCTCATTGTCAGCAAAAACCTCTTTGTATAACGTCCCATTACTAACATAACTTGCCCACCATCCCGTCAAAATTTCCGCACCATATATTTCCGTAATCTCTCCATTTGTCATAACTGCCGAAACACCTGAGAAATGATCTCCGGCCCCGTTCGAGCCGTCTGACACAAGCAGACCTTTCTTACATGCTCTTGTGCCGCTCCGTGCCCAGCACTCATAAAAATCCGTCAGATATAACTGCCCATCCTTTTCCGCAATCACATAGACTGCAAAGCTGTCATCGTCCGGCGCATAAATCCCCAGTCCTGAAAATTTAATCAACAGGTTTCTCGCAGTACTGTCTGGACAGTCCAGATAGGTATATTGTGCATAATCATAAGAAATTTCTTCTGATTGTTCTAATCTGAAATAGCTTTTATTTACAAATTCTCCCAGCTCTGTAAACGTATAAGAACTGCCTGGCTCTAAATTGTATGTTGTATAATCCATCTGTGGATAGTTCCCCGCGATAATCACCGGCACTTCATTTTTGATAAAGCCTGTGTACAAATCGTTTGCTGATTTTTTCTCCTGTGTACTATCAGTGGCCACTTGAGGCTGGGTTTCCAAATCTTCCACGATTTCCGCAGTTTGCGCAGTTTCTGTATTTTCTGTATTTCCATTATTTTCCAGATACTTGGGGGCCGCTGTAGTCTCTTCACGCTCGAATGTTTGTGTATCATTCTCTTGAAGGAGGTCATTAAAATCAAGTGTGGTAATCTCCTGTCCATCCTGATACTTATTATTTTCCTGAGCAGCGCACCCTGTCAGTATGATTGATGCACACATAAATGCGGTTATAAATTTCTTTTTCATATTCACTCCATTCTGCAAACCCTTCTGTTGAGGACACAAATATTAGTTTGCCTATGCGTTATTATACACAATTTTTCTTTTTCTGTTAAGTCCTATCTTGACAATTCTCTCCGAAAGCACTATAATGAACATTGTTCATTATGAAAGGAGGGCGCTATATGAATACCATTATCACTTCCAAAGAAGCCATTTTAGACAAGAGCAGACAGTTAGTGACAACAAAGGGATGGTCTGCCATCAATATTCGAACTGTCGCCGCAGCCTGCGGGGTGTCCGTAGGTTCTATCTACAATTATTTTGCATCCAAATCTGACTTAATCACTGCCACTGTGGAGAGTATCTGGCATGATATTTTTCACTTTTCGGAACGCCAGATGGATTTTGACAGTTTCGCAGACTGCGTGCGATGGATTTTTGACAGCATCAAAACAGGCAGTGAGAAATATCCGGGCTTTTTCACCTCGCACTCAATGCACTTTTTGGGCGATGATAAAACAGATGGAGAACGATTGATGGCACAGTCATGGGAACATATTCAGAAGGAACTTATCAATGTCTTAGAAAAAGACAAACAGATTCGTCCAGATGCATTTAACAAGCATCTGACATCTCAGAAATTTGTAGATATTGTATTTTCATTGATGATTTCCGCACTGATACGCCAAAATTATGACGACAGCGGCGTTCTGGAGCTCATCAAGCGGGTTATTTATTAATTCATGTCCATTGCGGATAAAACAAAAATTTATAGTATTAGGGAGGAAAAACTTATGCAGGCTATTGTAGAAACAGTATTTGATGCAGTCTATCTTATCACCGTCATCACGCTTGGAATCATCATGATTCGAAAAAACAATGGGCGCAGACAATATTGGCTTTTTGGCATTATGGCAGTTGTGCTTGGACTGGGCGACTCCTTTCATCTGGTTCCGCGCGCACTCGCACTGTGCACAACTGGACTGGAGAACTATACCATCGCCCTCGGAATCGGAAAACTCATCACTTCCATCACAATGACCATTTTTTATATTCTTTTATATTATGTGTGGAGAAACCGCTATCGCATCACTGGAAAAAATGGGCTGACGGCGGTTGTGTACCTTTTGTCTGCACTCCGCATCCTTTTGTGTCTATTCCCGCAAAATGGCTGGCTGCGCGCAAATCCGCCGCTGACGTGGGGAATTTACCGCAACATTCCTTTTGCACTGTTTGGTCTGCTGATTATCATACTGTTTTATCAGGAGACAAAAAAGCAGAACGACACCGCTTTTCGATACATGTGGCTGACAATAGTTCTCAGTTTCGGGTTTTATATTCCTGTTGTGCTCTGGGCAGAAGTAATTCCCATGATTGGTATGCTCATGATTCCCAAAACCTGCGCCTATGTATGGACAGTACTGATTGGTTATCGAGCAATGCGCAGCGAAATATAAGATCACGCCTCACTTAAAATCTTATCTATTTCCAAGAGCAGTCGGTCTTTCACCGGCGGCTTTAGGAAATAGCCCGCTGGTTTTAGTTTCAGCACTGCCTCAATGTTTGCCCTATCATTTACCGCAGTCAAAAACACCACTGGAATACTTGTCAAATCCTCGTCGGCACGTATCATTTCCAATGTCATTTTCCCGTCACAGACTGGCATTTCATAATCCAATAGTATCAAATCGGGTCTCTTTTTTCCAATGGAAGTCATCGCCTGTGCCCCAGAAATCGCTATTGCAATCTCATATGTATCCTCGAGCATTGCCTTTATTGTCCGAAGCGCCGTGCCGTTGTCATCCACTACAAGAATCCTCTTTTTTCCGGCATGTTCTTTCTTTTCCTCCAGCGCCTCCTGTGCTACCTTTTCCTCCTCCAGCCCAAGTCTTCTGCACACAGCGTCCATAATCACGGTATTTTCCACTGGACGAATCAGATTTTCAAACTGTTCACCTTCATAGTACTTAAAAAATTTACCGCTCTCCTCCTTTGTTCCTATTGTCAAAACTGGAATCTGAGCATACTGGTCACTTAACAGGAAAAAGATAGAGGTATCAATATCATAGGCACCGATCAGGCTGATCACAACCAAATCAGGGTTTACAATTTTTAACATTCCCTCCAAAACGCCTGCATTCTCCGAGCAAAGCTGCACATGAAAGTACTGGGACAAAAATTGATTCGTCTCGTTTACCACTGTATTTAATTTTCCGATTAATAGTATTTTTTTCATTTCGTCCTCCAATCACCGATCTATTATTACCGTTTTGTCATCTGTTCAATCAGCAGATTCGCAAATCGATCTGCTTCCTCCAAATCCAGATTTGTTACGGACTCCGCAAGTTTCTGGATATTCTGTTCGATTTCCGCCGGATAATCATACTCCCGCAGCTGTTTCATCCACTCGTCCGCCTGGTCGATCTCCATCTCCTGCATACTGCTGCGCACCATTTCCACAAGCGCCTGTATTACCGAATAATCAGTAACTTCCTTTCCATCTCTGGTTCCGATACCCCAAATACCCTGTAATTTGAGCCGATAACTGCGCCACTCCTCCAAAAATATGGTTGTCATGGATAGAATCACATCTATTTTACCATCTTTTGCCGCAGATTCCAATACCCTTGCGACACCTGACAGTGTCAAGATGCCCACCGTTGCAGCAAGCCCCTTCATCGCGTGCACCTGAATGCGGTACTGCTCCAGATACGCAGCATCTGAAATCTTCGCATATGCCTGTTCCAGACAATCTGCCGCAGTATCAATCTGATCATAAAAGGCTTTCAGTGTAAACTGAAGCAGTTCCAGATCCGGCAGATGCAGCCACGCATAATTCCAATCAAGACCCTCCACCACAGGAAGCTCGTCTAATAACACTTCTTCTGCGTTCTGAACTGGATGCCTCTCTGCTGCCTCATCTGCTGTACGCAGCAGCGCTTCCGGCAGCATTTCTTGAATCAGCTTCTCGAGCTTATCCGGCACAATCGGCTTCGATAGAAAATCATCAAAACCTTCGGACAGATAGGCTTCTTTTGCCCCGGAAACCGCATTCGCAGTCAACACGACAACAGGCGTGTCTTTGTTCGGAAATTCAGTCAACGCCTTCATGCGATGCAGCGTCTCTATGCCATTCATCTCAGGCATCATATGGTCTAAAAAGATCAGGTCATACTGATTTTCCTGAACCAAGCACAGACACTCCACCCCTCCTGCGGCTTCTGTCACCTGTATCAGTGTCTCTTTTAACAGATTCCGAAGCACTTTGCGGTTGACAGCATTGTCATCGACCACTAATATCTTTGCATCTGGCGCATAAAGCTTCGATTCATATCGATAATTTTCTGACATCTGCCCTACTTTTGACGCAAAGTCCCCAATCGGCGTATGGTCAATGATCTTCTGCTCCAATGCAAAATAGAACTTGGAACCCTTTCCGTATTCACTCTCAACTTGCAGTCTGCTTCCTAACAGCGTCAAGAGACGAATGGTAATGCTCATTCCCAGTCCAGTCCCCTCAATATTACGGTTCTTGTCCTCCTCAATCCGCTCAAACTCCGCAGAAAGCTTTGGCAAATCCTCCGCCTTGATGCCAATGCCCGTATCCTCTACCTCAAAGCGGAGCACCGCTGTATCATCCGCCACACAACTTTGAATCCGAAGCCAGACAGTTCCCTCATGTGTATATTTCACTGCATTGGTCAGAATATTAATCAATATCTGACGAATACGCACATCATCCCCGAACAGCCGGCAAGGCAGGGTATGGTCAACCTCCACGGCAAGACGAAGTCCCTTATCCGTCGCCCGCTGTGATATCATATTTACCAAATCATGAATCAGGCTGCTGATATCATACTCAACCGGCACAATCTCCATTTTGCCGGAATCAATCTTGGAAAAGTCCAAGATATCATTGATCAACGCCAAAAGAGACTGCCCCGCCGTATAGATATCCATCGCATATTCCCTGACGTTCTGCTCTTTCGACTCACGCAGAATCATTTCGTCCATCCCAAGCACTGCGTTGATTGGTGTGCGGATTTCATGGGACATCTGTGCCAGAAATTTTCCTTTTGCCTCATTTGCAGCAAGCGCCTCCTGTCTTGCTGTATCTGCGTCCTTCTTTGCCTGTGCCAATAGTTTATTCTGCTGCTCTGCTGCCTTCACCCTTGCCTCTGCTTCCAGCCGATTCTCTTTTGAAATCTGCAAAATGTGCAGAATGGACATCAGCAGCCCAAAGGCAGTCACGCTATAAAGCTCTGCCACTTTTGCATAAGCATATATAGACAGAAATTTGATTCCCACGCTTGCCACTTCACCTATCAGCAAAATAGATATAGATAGTACTGGAAAAAAAATCTGATGATGACTGCCTTTGTTTTCCTGTTGTATGAAACTTACAATGCCTGCGGCACAGACGATGCACACCACTGCTGCCGAAAACTCTGTCATCTCCATCAGATTCCATATTCCCAGCCATTCAAGCAATATTTGTATCACCGCATTACAAACAACTATGCATAATAATCCTGCAAAGCGGCGCGGATGACGTTTTCCCAGATTCCGCTCAAAATAGAGTGCCAGAAACAACGGAAGTATCAACATCAGATACTCCTGCATCACATAGGCACCACGCATATCAAAAAAAATATTTAATGTCTCTGTTCCAATAAAATAATAAATACCCGCTGTAAGACTAAACAGTCCCAGATACAGCTCTCCCCTGCTTGGCTGTCGGGTGTACCATCGTATCAGTGCGAGCGCAAACATGATGATCGCCGTAATCACAATCAGCAGGCAGCAGACAATGTCTGCCAGATTGCTGCCCACCAATCCGATTACAACAGTATCATTCATCTCAATATGAATATTGCCAAGCACTGTCTCCCTGTCCTGATTCAAAGATGCCAGTTCAATGCATAGTTCTCTCTCTGTCTCACCATCCTGAACACCATTTGGAATATTGCAGTAATATTCACTGTCAGCACGAACATCCTCCAATTCCTGCTGATAAAGTATTTCCCCGTCCAGAAGGATACGCACATATGCATTTTCTGCCGAGAACCGCACTGCCATATTAAAATTTTCTTCTGGCAGTGTATTTTGAAAAATAATGGTATCAGAAGCCTGAATTATTCCCGAATAGGGCAGATCGACTTTGATCTGCTCTTCGCTGCCTGGAGAAGTCATCACCCAATCTTCATCCAGAAAGTATTCAATCCGATCAGGCAGCATGTCCATATCTTCCCGTTCTGGATCACGGAAAAATACAATTGCCATCAGGGTGATAACTAAAAATATGATAAGCCCTGTAAATTTTCGAATGTATTTCATTTTACTTTATCCTCTGTCTCTTTCTGCCCATGTAATGATCATGGGGGTTGTATGTCCCAATTCCAGGGCTTATCTGTACTACGAATTACACAGATAATTGTTTCATCATACCAAAATCAAACAAACCAGTATGCTGCTCTGCTAATTCCCGTAAATTAGCAATAGCGTCCCTCTGTCTGCCGACTTTGTTCTTATATACATTTCTTTCCTCGTCAAAACTACTCATACCTTTCCATCCTATCATATTTTTCTTTAATAATGCGTGCCAACTCTGTCATTTCTTCACCGCCACGATTTAATATTGTCTCTGCCTGTCTAAGTATTTCACCTGTCTTATAATTATCTTTTTGCAAAACACAATTGCCTGAATATACGATATTGATTAATTTCTTATTCGAAACATCATCTTTACCGCTTATTTCATACTCTCTGTCAAACAGTACATTCATAATTTGACATAATTTTTCAGGATCTATACTGCTTAGTGGGTGTGTTTCAATGCCATGTTTTTGGAATGCCTTGAAATAATCCCACTCAAGGGCATTTTGATCACAGACAACATATAGCTCAAAGCTTTTCGTCTCTCTTTCCTTTTCAATAATCAGATGAAATAAATCATCAACTTCTTCCTCCGAACAACATTTAATAACAACATCCTCATTAACAGACAAATGAAAAAAATTCCTATATTCACCTTTATCATAGCTAATATATATCAATAGCTTATCCACTATAATTCACTCCTCTATTTTTTATCAATATCTAATTCTTTTATATCCTCACCGATTTCTTCTTCTGAATCAGCTATTGCATATTCTATCACAGAGGGTCGTATCGCTCTAACAAACAGATATTTATCTTCTTCAGCATCAAACAATATTTCATGAAAAGGTATATTGTCGATCGCCAGTTTTTCAATCTTTGAATCTGCACGCGGATCTTCTGTGTAATATATTCTTGCCACACCCATTCCAGCGCCCTGAAATTTATGCCACACATGATAGGAAGTTTGATTTTCCCCATCTTCGTATTGAATCATAGGCGCTAATTTGCAGTCAAAAGTATTTCTTCTATCACTGCCAAGATAATATTTAAATTTTGTTTCTTCAAATGTTCTCCGCCAATAAACGATGTTTGGTCAGCCGGCAGTGCACATGCAATTTTCTTCTCAGCTGCCATATTTTTATTATTTTTAAACACATGATAAGCTAACATTTCAAGAATATTTTCACCACCTAGCCGCACATCCGAGTCTGCTCCAAAACATTCTAATACATAATCACAATTGAACTTATCATATTCATCATCTGTTGCACCACGCCATACTCCAAAATCAAAATCTGTTGTTCCACCACCAAAATCAAAAATACCATACAAATATTTTTCAGTTTCATTTTTGGGTTTAAATCCCGACTGTTCGAGTGCTGTTACAGCATATGCTGCGGGTTCACTGATCTGATATGCCACAGAGAAATTTGACATCAGCTCCGTATCCGCAACAATTGTAGTCGGCAATGATTTTCTTAATCCTTTTTCAAAACTCTTTCGAATAAGTTCTTTTGTAGCTTTTGAATACTTTACTGGGAAGGACATAATATATCTTAAATAAATACCATTGCGCATATTATTCACGTGCAATCAATCCCTTATCATGCATCTTACATAAATCACTATTTTCAAATACATCCCAGTGCCCTGCTTTTATATCGTAAAGCATCTCTCGTTCATAACTTGCTAAACCACATCTTTTCTTATCACAATCCAGCAGTTTTTGAATATCCCAATCTACATTATCATCATTATTCGTATTGACAACTTCTTTATCATTTCCTTCTGTTTTGTGGATTGATGACCTTTCACTAATTATTAAACCATATTTAGATAGCTCAACATAGTTGACTTGCTCTCCTTCTATAAACGGTTCACCTTTTAGATAAAGTACTTTTAAAATGCGAGCTTTTCGTGTCTTTCCTAAATCCTCGATCTTACGGGTGGTACCATTGTAAACTACACCATACTTAGCGTCAACAAACCAACGAAATTGGTTGTTAACAAACCAAAGACTTGATGTAATGTTCATCTCTGGTATTTGCTCAAGTTTAGAAAATAGCTCTTTGGCATGAGAAGCCCAAATCAATTTTTCCTTACATTGTCTTTGGTGTAACATAACATCCCGTTCATAAATAATGGTATCAATCCCATACTCTTTTTTTAAATTATTT
>CAJUII010000081.1:9149-14179 GCA_910586405.1 uncultured Lachnospiraceae bacterium | reverse complement strand
TATTGAATGACATCGGTTGTCTTGTTTTTAAACCGCCGTGTCTTTTTCCCGCTGTCTATGTTTGGCACAAGACCGCTCTCCAAAAGAAAAAGGCAGGTCTTTTTGCTGATATGACAGAAGCGGTACATCTGGTCTTTGGTTATGTATTCGGGATATTGCTCCAGAATCTCCCTGCAATATTTTTCTGTAATCATTCCACGCACCTCTTCGCAGTATTTTGGTCAACAGCAGAAGATTGATGCCGTAGTTCTCTCTTTTTTCCGTTTTTTGAGCCATTTTCGGGTGGCTTTCAGTGAGTTCGAATATTCACTGTATTTATGCGGCTTTCACGCCGCAAGCCCTTGATTTTCCTATGTTTTCAGCCATTATTAACTTCCATCAAAACCCGCTAAAATCAAATAAATTCCAGTAAAGTCCATTGACAGTAACGCACTCGAAATCAGTTTATCGGTGCTATACTGATACGAGGGTTCGAATCCCTCCGTCTCCGTTACATAACCTTTCTTCTTTGCTTATCACGCATCTGTAAATCATTTTTGCATCTTAGTTTGTTTTATTCCACCCGCACGCTGCTACTCACGCCATCTCTACCGCGGTTCTTGGTCACGACCAGTTTTCGTTCGATTTTGTCCTTTAATTCCGAGACATGCGAGATCACGCCAACCAGACGATTGCCTTCTGTCAGATGAATAAGCGCCTTCATCGCCTGCCCCAGCGCCTCCTCATCCAGCGAGCCAAAGCCCTCGTCCACAAACATCGAATCCATCTGGATTCCTCCTGCATAGGACTGAATTTCGTCGGACAGACCTAATGCGAGCGACAGAGATGCCTCAAACGTCTCGCCGCCGGACAAAGTCTTTACACTGCGCTCTGTGGCATTGTAATGATCAATGACACATAGCTCCAAGCCAGCCTTTTCCCTGCGATTTTCGCTGTCAGTCTCACGCTTTAGCTCATACTGCCCGCTGCTCATTGTCATGAGACGCAGATTCGCGCGCCGCAGTATGCGGTCAAAATATGTCATCTGAATATAGGTTTCTAGCTCTACCTTCTGTTTTCCAGTGAGCATTCCGTTTGCAGTGTCAGACAGCGCTTTCATCCAAATGTATTTCTTTTCAACCGCTAAGATATTTTCCTGTTTTGCAGTGACTTTTTGATAAATTTCCTGATTCGCAGAAACGGCAGTCTTCGTCTGGTCCCGCTGTCCACTCAACTGCTGTTTTTCCTGCTGCCATCTGCTTTTTCTTGCAAGCACCTCTTCCTCTTGCAGAGTGGCTGCCTCGCCTGCTGCGTCAAGCTGTGATTGCAGTGTTTTGATCGAAGCTAATCGCTGCGTTTCCTCTGTTTTACACTTCTCACACTGTTCTTTTGCCGTTTTCAGTGCTGTTTCCAACGCCTGCTTCTGCTGTTTCAATTCGTCAATATGTTTTTCAACGGCTTCTTTTGAGGCACCCTTTAACTGTTGCTGTAAATCGGCAATTTCTTCTTCCTTTGCCTTTTGCTGTGCGGACTGACTTGTCAGAGAAACTTCTGCTTTCTGAATATCATCGACAAGCTCACGGAGCTTTTCCTTTTTTTCGGGAAGCAGTTTCTTCTCCAGCTGTACTTTTCTGGATTGTTTCTGACTATTCTGCTCCAATGCCATTAAAATATCATTGGACTGATCTTTGTATCTTGATTCTATGCGATTGAATGCATCACGCAGAGCTTCCGCCGGCACTTCGCCCGGCTGCGGATAGACTTCACTTAACTGCGGCTCCTGCACACAAAGGCTTGCCAAAAGCTGTTGTGCTTTATCTTCCTGTAATCTTCTGATTCCTTCCAGCATCTTTTCTAACTTTGTAACGCCTGTCTGCTTCTCCGACACTGTGCGCTCCATCTCCTGCCGCTTTGTCTCCAATTGCTTGCAGGCTTCGATGGATTTTTTGAACATCTCAGCACATTCTTGAAGCTGCTTTTTAAAATGCTGCATGTTGGATTGTGCGCGCTGTACTGCATGTTGGATTGATTGTTCTGCTTGAATGGCATCGCTTGGAGCTGCCTGCATTTCGTTTAAATCACCTGCTGCATTCTCTGTCTGCTTTGCTTTCAGCGAAATATGTTTCAAGCACTCTATCTGCGCAAAATGCGTTTTTGCATCACTGAAAAGTACCTCAATTTTCTTCAATTCGTCAGAAATATGCCTATTTAATATGGTATTTTGTCCAGTCTGATCAGCCTGTCTGTTTGTCTGCTCCGTCATCTGCTCCTGAAGCTTTTGCTTTTGTTTCTCTGCCTGCGCGGCTTC
This sequence comes from uncultured Lachnospiraceae bacterium, assembly GCA_910586405.1. GTDB lineage: Bacteria > Bacillota > Clostridia > Lachnospirales > Lachnospiraceae > COE1. The sequence goes on along the minus strand of CAJUII010000081.1, from coordinate 11,892 downwards.
TTCGAGCAGTTGCTCTTGATGCGTTTTATCTGTTTCTGCCTGTTTTAACTGTGCATTGCAATCATTTAGACACTGACACAGATACTTTTCCATAGCCTCTATATCACTGCTTACAGTTTCTGGAAACTGCTGCGCTGCAAGCATCTGCTCCCATTGTCTTTGCTTCTCGTCCAATATTCCCTGAATTGCTGCAAACGCTTTATTTTGCTGCTGCAACAGTGCGTTGATTTTTATTTGCTCAGCCTCACCATCAGTTATCTTATTCTCTAATTTTATTTTGCACTGCTGATCTTCTTGCGTTTTTTCCACGAACGAAGCAATTTCTTTCTCGCGAATTTGCAGCTGCTGTTGTTTCACTGCAATCCATTCTCGTAATTTTGTCATACAGATCCTGTCCTCTTGGTCTGCTAACGCCTTGGACAAATTCTCATCCTTCACATCTGACGCAGAACCGCAGATGTGCTCTGTCAATTCCATGACTGCCTGCTTCTGTTCTGCGAGACGGTCCCGTAGATGCCCTGCGGTACTGCTCAGCTCTCCTGCCTTTTTATCCGCTATGGTAAACTGCGCTTTTTTTTGCTCCACCTCCGCTTTCTCCGGTGCTTCCTGGGACATTTTTGCCGGAGTTGGGTGATGCGTCGAGCCACACACTGGGCAGGGTGCTCCGTCCTCTAACGCGCGTGCCAGAAATCCCGCTTGTGCATCGAGAAAGCGCTGTTCCGTCTCTCTGTACGCTGCGCTAGTTTTTTCTTTTTCCGCCGCTGCTTTTAAGTACGCCTCCTGTGTTGCAGCTAACTCTGCATCCAGCTTTTCCCAATACTCGATTTGCGCCAAAAGCTTTGTGCAATCCTGTATGTGCTCTGCCAAGTCTTTTTGCTCTTGTTTTCCTTGTAAGTAACGGGTATCTGCATCCTTTACTTTTTTTAACTCATCGCGCCAAAGCGTCTGCTGTCTTAGGTGACTGTCCGCCTGTTCCTGTGCCTCTTTGCATAAATTTTCCTGTTTTGCCGCCTCTCGCTGCTGTTCTTGCAAGCTATCCCGCTGCGTCAAAAAGGCGTCTAGCTGTTTTTGGGCCATCTCTGCCTTATGCCTGAACGCAATCTCTAACTCTCCTGCATTTTTCAGGCGGTCAAGTTCTGTCCTGCACTGTGCATCTTTCTCGCAAAGTGTTTTTTGCTGCGCATCCAACTTCTTTATGGCATCCGCTATTTGCTGTAGCTGCCTTTGATTTTCCTCGCGCGCTGCCTGTGCCTGCCGCAAATGGTTCTCTTGCTCTGCAAATTGATTCTTTAGCTTTTCTGTATCCTCTAATAGCGATTTACTATCGGCATGTTGCGCAATCTGGTCGTTAAGCTCCGCAGCCTGTTTTATAAGCTCCGCAGCCTGCTCCTGTTCTGCTTCAATACGCTCTTCCAGCTCTTGCCGCTGTTTTATCTCATCCTCCCACTCACTTTTCAGCTTTTGTAGGATATCAAACTGTTGCTTGTTCTCCTTTTTGCTATTTTCCAGCCGTTCTCTCTCTTCTCCCACAAAAGCCAGCCCTGTCAGCTCTTGTTCCTCCGCCTGTAACGTTTGTTCCAGTGTTTGCTTATTTTGTATATCTGTCTGTCTCTGTTCTGTCGTTTTTTCAATCGCCTGCTGCGCTTTTGTCAATACATCCTGTGCCTGCTGTATTTTGTCAAATAAAATAAGGTTCTTACGCTGATCTTCGATTTCCAGCGCAAGCTGTTCACACACTGCTGCCTGTTGTTCTGCCTCACGATGACACGCCTCCGCCTGCTGCATTTTGGGCGCAAGCTCTGCCAGCAATTTCTGATTTTCTTCAAGCGCCTGCTGCTGTTCCCGAATTTTGTGGATATTTCCAATGAGCTGGTTCTCGCCTTCAATCTTCGTATCCAGCGTTTTCATCTGTTGATCTAAGTCCATCAAAACAGCACTGTCCTCATCGCACAATTGTCTGAGCAATTCCAAGCCCTCGCCGACTCTGCCGTCAAATTTTTCCTTCAAGAGCTGGCGCATCTTCTCTGCGGCGGGCGTATCTTGCGTGCACACAATGTTTTCCATATATTGACTGATGCTGCGCTTTAATTCCTTATATTCCGCCTCTTGTGCCTTCACCGCATCCTTGAGCTTTCCCTGTAGGGTCTGATACAGCCCTGTCTTGAAAATCTGCCGGAAAATATTGCCCCGCTCCTCTGTGCCAGCCAGCAGAAGCTTCTGAAAATCCCCCTGCGCAATCATTGCAATCTGGGTGAACTGTCTCCGGTCCAATCCGATAAGTTCTGTCACTGCCTTTGTCACCTCTTTGGATTTGGTGACGGGCGTCCTATTATCTGGATAGACCAGCTCCGCCTCCGCCTTCTGCGTTGTGAAGCCTGTCCCTCTCCCCTTGGGACGCTGATACTCAGGATTGCGTTTTACCTGATAACGCTTCCCGCGGTAGTCGAACATAAACGTCACAAAGGTCGGCACTTCGTCCTTCGCATATTTACTGCGAAACATATCCGCCCTGCGCACATCACCGCTCGCCTCTCCATACAGGGCAAACACGATCGCGTCAAAAATCGTCGTTTTTCCGGCGCCGGTATCTCCGGTGATCAGATACAGCCCTTGACTACCCAGACGCTCAAAATCAATCTCTGTATTTTCCGCATATGGTCCAAATGCACTCATAATCAGCTTTACTGGCTTCATTTATGCTTTCTCCCCCTCGTTACTATGATTCCTTTTCTATGATTTCTTT
>CAJUII010000081.1:0-9049 GCA_910586405.1 uncultured Lachnospiraceae bacterium | reverse complement strand
GGCACACCGCATACAGCGTTTATGCAAGCAAGGTGTGTTTTATCTGCTCTCCTCGATCAATCGTGTTACGAACGCAGACTGTTCCTCGCTCATCGGCTGGTTATTCTGCATCTCATAAAACTCCGCAAACAATTCCAGCTCTGTTTTCTGTTCGATCTCCTCTGCGCGCTCGACCACGCGGCTGTGCCTCGTCCTGCTGTTGTCGTATTCCAGCCGCATCAGATTGGGATAAATAACCCGCAGCTTCTGTAATCCATCCGGGATATCCTCCTCGTCAGTCAGCGTAATCTGCACATAATCTTGGGTGTCCGTATCCTGATAAAAAGATTTCGCAGTCACCTCCAGATAAGTCCCCCGGATTTTGCGCAGATCGTGAAGCGGAACCAGCGGGACTGTCGAAAGCGCGATGTTTCCTTTTTCCCGAAATTCTACCACAGTGACTGATTTTTCCTGCGCTGCCTCCGAGAAGGAATACTTTAAAGGCGTGCCGCAATAGCGCACAGTCTCCCGCTTTAACGATTGCGGGCTGTGGATATGCCCCAACGCCACATAGTCAAAATCGTCAAAGACATCTGCGTCAACATTGTCCAGACCGCCGACAGACACCTCCTCGGAATCACAGCGCCCCGCACCGGTCACAAATTGGTGTGCGATCAGAATATTGCGCTTTGTGGTGTCCACATTCATGCGCGCCACCGCAAGCTTTACCGCCTCATGGTAGCTCTCCGGCATTGGAGTCTCCTCCCTGTCTGACATCTCCTGCAAGGCATGACGCACCACTGCCGGCTTGACAAACGGCAGCAGATACAGACACAACTCCCCATAGGAATCAGTCATGGTAAATTTGGCAGTGTCTCCGCGGTAAACAGGGGAGACAAAAACGCCCCTGCCGCTCATAAGCTGTGCGCCAAACGCAATGCGCTCCGCAGAGTCATGATTGCCGCTGACCGCATAGACCTGTTTTTTGCGGTCTGCAAGCTCTGTCAGAAACCAGTCAAACACCTGCACCGCCTCGGCGGACGGCACTGGCTTGTCGTAGATATCCCCCGCAATCATGATGCCGTCCGCCTGCTGGGCATCTGCAATTGCAAGGATTTGCCGCAAAATGTATTTCTGATCTTCCAGCATCGGAAACTCATTGACCCGTTTTCCGATATGAAGATCTGAGATATGTATAAGTTTCATGACGTTTTCCCCTTTAGTGAAATCATCTCTTTAAATGGAAAGAATCCATCAGGTTTCTCAGCAGACTTGCGTGAGAGGACAACTCCTCGCTGACAGCGGCGCACTCTTCGCCGGTAGCGGAGTTTGCCTGCACTACGGCAGAGATCTGCTCGATTCCTATATTGACCTGCTCAATTGCCACATTCTGCTTCTCCACAGCCTCCACGACCGTCGCCATCTTCGTCGTCACGCCGTCTGCGATCTGATTTGTCTGTTCCAAAGCCTGCGTCACCCTGTTCATCGCATGACTGCCTTTATCGACCGTTGCAATAGACCCCTCGATCAGTTCCTTGGTTGCCTTGGCCGCCTCGTCGGACTTGCCCGCCAGACTCCTGACTTCCTCCGCAACCACAGCAAAGCCCTTGCCGGCAGTGCCCGCCCGCGCAGCCTCCACAGCGGCATTCAGCGCCAGAATGTTAATCTGAAAAGCAATACTCTCGATCGTGGAAACAATCGTGCTGATTTTCTCTGAAGAATCTGAAATATCCACCATTGCTTCGTTCAAATCCTTGACATAATCCATGCTGACACCCAGCTTAGCGCTGACCTGACCGACATACTCCCCTGCTTCCCTCGCAGCGGAGGCAGTCTGTCTGGCACTCTCAGAAATATCCGCAACCGTTGCGGAAACCTCCTCGACTGCACTCGCCTGCTGTGAGGTGCCTTGTGCAAGCGACTGCGCAGTGCCCGCCATCTGGTCTGCACCTGCGGAAACCTGCCCGCTGCTTGTGACAATCTTTCTCATGGTGCTGTTTAACGCAGTATGAATACTGTCGAGCGACTGCCTGATTGATTGGAAATCTCCTGTGTAATCCTGCTTGGCATTCAATGTCAGATCTCCCTGTGCAATTGCCCCCAATACATCTGAAATCTCACCGATATACACCTGCATCTGCCGTATTGTCTTCTCAAAAATCTGTCCCAGAATACCAATCTCGTCATTGGAGTGAACACTCACTCGTATCTCCTCCTGACTTGCAAGTCCCAGATCACCTTGTTCCAAACGCAGTGCCATCTGGGTAATCTCCCGCAGAGGTTTGGTAATCCGTTTTGTCAGATATACCGCCAGAAACAGCACACAGACCGTAACGGTGACAAGGCTCATCACAGAGATGACATTGATCACATGGGCTGTCCCCTGCTTTGCATCCGTCGTTGGAAGCCCCGCAAAAATCAAGCCGTTGACATTCCCATTCTCGTCTTTTGTGGGTACATAGGAACACAGATAATTGATCCCCAGTATATCTGCCTCGCCCACATAACTTTGCCCTTGCTCCAGCACGATTTGTTTCAGATCTGCGGACAACTGCGTCCCCACCACACGCTCACCATTTTGCATTACCGTGCTGTACTTGCGGGTATCTCCCTCAAAAATGGTAAATTCGCAACCCATTTTCTGCTTCATCTCATCCAAGATCTGATTCATATCCTCGCTGCCCGACAACATGCTAAGTCCATACGCCAGCATATTTGTACCATTGACACAGCTCTCCTTCTGCATTCCTGTAATCAGATTGCGAAACATATATACACATATTGTCACCGCCATCACAACAAAAAAAATCTGCATGACTGCCATCACACAACCGATTTTCACCCCAAGCCGCATAAATCCCTTACGTCTTGTTCCATTTGCCATTTGGTTTCCACTCATTACTCGTTCCTCCGTCCTTAAAAATTTTCCCTTTTACGCTACACGACTGCCTCCACAATCGTCTTTGTGCCTACCTTGATCTCCTTCACGCCAACTTCCTTCTTCCGGTTAAAATTAAAACTAAGCATATATCCCTTATCCAGATGAAAATATTCAAGATACTCTGTTAGCTGCCTTTCACCACGTTCGTTGTATTCGCTGCCATGCCAGATTTTCAGTTCCACAATAAACTGCTCACCAAGGTAATCCACGATCACATCTGTGCGCCTCTCGTCTCTTGTCTGCGCTTCTATGTAATAATTTCCCGTTCCATTGATAATAGGCTTCAAGTATAATAAAAAGAATTTTCTGCCAAATTTCTCTATAAATACTTGATCTTTATCAACACAAATCTCACTAAAATACTCTACAAATTTTGTCATGACCAGATCCATGTCAAGACGATGATTCTTGATAAATCTGATTCTGTCACTTCCGCCTTTCGCATAGACTTCACTCTGAACAGCCTCTTCCGCCATCAGATAGTTCATAAGATACATCTCAAAGATACGGTTCGCAATCGCCACCTGTCCACTTTTTTCTGTCAAAAATCCAAACATCACCCCCATACTGACCGCCTTTTCATCTGGGCTAAATGGTATTTTCATCCCCTGATAAATAATACTTTCGATTATGGCGCGCAGCTCTGTGTAACTGTCAAGCTGCTTTACCATACTCTCAAACAACGGTGTACTGACCTTTAGCATCCTTTTTACCGCTTCGGCGACACCGTCCTTTGTCCATGCTATTTGTGGGGTTTCAAAACCCTCTGTACCGCATAGCGTCTCATCAATACGTTTACAGATTGATGAGACAAGCACTGGATATCCTGATGTATATGCGTAGATTTCTTCTGCCACAAGACCTGTATTCATTCCCGTATGATGATCTGCTTCATACTCCGTCAGCATTGCAGCAATCTGACTGGACGAAAAACGCATCTCAATCTCAAACTCAGCCGCAATATTCCACGGACTGTTGTATTGATGTTGGGACTCAGCGCGCAATTTCAATTTCAGGTTCTTGATACTGTACACACCAGCAAGAATCACAGAATGAAAAATCGGCATCTTATCTCTCTTTAGATAATACCCCCGAAGCTGTGCCAAAAAATCGACAAAAACCTGATTATTCGACGCACTATCCACCTCATCAATCATCAATATGACAGGCTGTGTGCTGTTTTTGCACATTCTGCTCAGACGCATAAACAGCTCCTTCAAGCTGTTACTGTCTCTGTCAAGAACCTCTGTCAGCGGTTGCGTCAATTCTGCTCTGCCGCCCAAGCCATTCATCTCCAGAGATTCGATCAGCATATTTGCAAACGCATGGGCAAACGTCGAAGCATTCGCAAAATCCTCCGTTCCCATCTGCTGAAAGTCTATAGACAACACAACATAATCATCTTTTAACGCCTCTTCCAATGCGGCCAAAGTAGTTGTCTTTCCGTATTGTCTGCCTCTGTTAATGACAAAGTAACTGCCGCCTTCAACATAATCTTCTCTGATCTTCTCCAGCCTGTCGTCGAGCCTGACCATGTAATGTCTCTGTGGATTGCAGGACCCTGTCACATTAAAACTGCGTTTCATGCATTCCACCTCCATTCTTTATTCCTTCTGCTATATACTACTATACACGATTTTTGCACTTTCCACAACGAGAGATCTGAAACCTTTCCTACTTCCATTTAAACAGCACAAATCCCCCTATCGCTATCAGTGCACCGATGACCTTGCGCCAGCTAAAAGGCTGCTTCTCCACGCCGAACATGCCAAAGAGCTCTATCAAGTACGCAATGATCAACTGTGCTATCACGATCAGCATCACCGCCTTTGCCGGTCCCAAAGCATCCATGCTCTTGATGACTGTCAACGTGATAAATGCGCCCATCGCCCCGCCGAGCAAAAAATATTTTGGCTCCACGGCGAGCACCTCTCGAAAAGATGTTCTGTCCGCAAACAGCCATGCCACAATGCACACAAGAAACGCCGTAAACTGCACAAACGCATTTGCCGCCCACATGCTCGACGCCTCTGTCACTTTTGTGTTGAACACGCCCTGTACACTCATCAATGCGCCTGAGATCAGCGCAATCAAAAATCCAATCATAATTGTTAACCTCCATTTTCATCTTGACAGCAATTATAACGAATCACTACTATTTTCACAATCAAGAACTGACGGTTTTAACCTGCCCGTTTACAATTATCATTGGATTATTTAAAAAATTTATTCCTGCTATTTACAAAGAAATTCAGCTATTCCGGCGAACTTGGTGTCTCAGGTGTGACATCCAGCTCTCCAGTACCTTCCTCATATTCTACAGCAGGCAATAGTTCTACATGCGGGTCCTCGATGGACGCCTCCGTCACAGGCTCCCCTACAAGCTGTGTCTTGATCTGTTCCGAGAGCTGCCGAAGCTGTGTGTTCGCATCTTCCCCGCCCCAGACCTTTGCAAAGCAGATTTCAAGCTCTACCCAGAAATTTCCAGTCTCCAGCATCTTTGGCATGGGAACAGACTCCTGATAATTGTCCATAAAAACTGCTGCGTGCTCATTTCCGTTTACACTCTGTGTCACAGAAGAAAGCTTCCCTGTCATACTGTACAAATCGGTGCTTGCGTCCCGAACCAGATACTCCATCAGACGCCCGGCGGACTCTTTATGCTCAGAGTAGCCGTTAAGGACCAGTGCGTTCGTCACGGACATGCCCTTTGTCGTGAGCTCCTGATTGATATCAGGAAGTTTTGCAACACCGTACTCATACCCAAATTCTCCGTTTTTGGCTGCCTCATCCAGCTTTCTGATACAGTCGCTTGTCGCGATGGTGTAGATTGTCCTTCCCTCCTGAAACTCTTGTAAAATCGTATCATAATTTGTTTCTTTGGTATCAATGGAGAAGAATTGATTGAGCTCCTGATAAACTTTCAGGCTCGAGACAGACTCCGTATTGTAGATATCAATCAATGTCTTGTCATCCCCCGCATCACCGCCCACCGAGATATAATTTCCGATGAAAAAATAATTATAAAAGATATCCGATACATCCCAGCGGAAGAAATACTCCACATTCTCCGGCGTCGAATACTGGTCTGCAAAGGTGAGTATATCCACAATCGACGTAGGAATGAGCTGGTCTGCTGTCACACTCTGTCCCGCCGTCTCCTCAGGATTCTCTCCGCTATCCTCCGAGTCATCACCCCCTGCCCCGTTTGCCTCGTCCGCGATCTGTTGCAGATAAGTCTTGTTATAGAGCAGTGCACTCGTCTCAAAATACAGCGGACATGCCACATATTTTCCATCATACAAGACCGCATTGCGCGCCGCTTGGTGAAACAACTGCTCATCATAGATGGGGGCGCTGTCAGGCAGTTGTGTGGCAAGCCCTGCCAAATATGCCTTTTCCAGCGAATCATTGCTCAGTATATAGAGGTCCGGCGTGTCCGCCTCCTCGTCCAGACTCGCCGCATTGACGGCTTCCAGATACTCAAGGCCCGACACCAACTGCACATTTACCCTGATATCGGTATTATTATAAAATTCCAGTGTCTTACTATTTAAATAATCTGTCAGCGCATCATCTGTGTACCATAAATGAATTGTCTCTTTTCGGTTCGCAAGCTCTGGCAGTGTTTCGCCTGCGCTGCGCTGCGCTGCGTGATACCAAAATACGGCGAGCAGAACCGCGACTACCGCCACAAGCGCTGCCACTACGCCAAACATCCTCTTTTTTATCCTATCATGCCTCATGAAATTTCCTCATATTACATTCCTCTTCTATATTCCTCATTTTATCCAAGCGCTCAGCTGCCTATCCAATGCGCTTCTGCTCTTTCCAGATCTATATGCAAAACTGCCATTCTGCAAAATTCATGCCTATTACTATTTGCACTTCTTTCACATCACTGCTGCTCTGCAAAACATGCGTCCACAATCTCGATCATTTTGTCTACATCTGCCTTTGAAACAATCAGCGGCGGAATAAACCGGATAATATTCGTGCCTGCGTTAATCAGCAAAAGCCCTTTTTCGATTGCCCTGTGAATGATATCATTCACAGGCATATCGCATTCCAAGCCCTGCATCAGACCGATGCCCCTGTGTGCCCTGATCTGGTCATACTTGGCTGTCAATGCGTCTAATTTCTCATATAAATATGCACCGGTCTCATTTACGTTTGCTAAAATATTCTGCTCCTCAAAGAGATCAAGCACCTTTGCAATCGCCGCACACGCAAGCGGATTGCCGCCGTAAGTCGTTCCGTGGTCGCCGCTTGTAAGTGACTGCTGCGCCACCTTTTCCGTCATCATAAACGCCCCCACTGGCACGCCGCAGCCAATCGCCTTTGCGCTTGTCATAATATCCGGCTTTACACCGTAGCGCTGCCATGCATACATGGCGCCTGTCCTTCCCACGCCGCACTGAATCTCGTCCAGAATCAGCAGAATATCCTTCTCATCACAGAGTGCACGCACCTGCTTCATAAACGACTCGTCCGCTGGATAGATGCCCCCCTCGCCCTGAACCGTCTCAAAAATTATCGCACATGTCTTCTCTGTCACCTGCGCTTTGACGCTCTCAAAATCATTGAAGTCCGCAAACCTGATGTTGCCGATCAGCGGCTCAAACGCCTCTCTGTAATGCGGATTTCCAGTCACAGAAAGCGCGCCCATCGTCCTGCCGTGGAACGAATGGTTCATCGCAATAATTTCATGGTCTGTATGCCCGTCTCTCAGAAACGCATATTTCCGAGCCGCCTTTAACGCACCCTCGACTGCCTCTGCACCGCTGTTGGTATAAAAAATTCTGTCCATGCCCGAAATCTTTTTCAGCTTCTTTGCCGCCTCGATTGCAGGAATATTATAATAATAATTTGACGTGTGAATCACTTTGTCAATCTGCGCCTTCAATGCATCGTTGTATGCCTTATTGTTGTAGCCGAGCGCAAACACTGCGATGCCCGCCACAAAATCAAGGTATTTCCTGCCCTCGATATCATACAGGTACATCCCGTCCCCCTTCTCCCACACAATCTGGTAGCGATTGTAGGTGTGAAGCAGCGCGGACTCCGCCTCGTCGATATATTCCTTCATATTCATGATACTTTGTCCTCCATTTACTCTGCGTCCATATGCTCCAAGTCCTCGTCCTTGACAATCGCCGTACCAATTCCATTTCTAGTGAAGATTTCAAGCAGCAGACAGTGTGGAATCCGCCCGTCAAGGATATGTACGCGGTTGACGCCGTTCTTGATCGCGCTGGTGCAGTTGCCTAATTTGGGCAGCATACCGCCGCCGATAAAGCCGTCCTCAATCAGCTTATCCGCCTGCGTCGCTGTGATTCTTGAAATAAATGAGGACTTGTCATGAATGTCCTTGTAGAGCCCCTCGATATCAGTCAAGAAGGCGAGCTTCTCCGCGCCGACTGCCTTTGCAATGGCACACGCCGCATCATCTGCATTGATATTGTAGGTCTGGAAATGCTCATCAAGACCAATGGGCGCCACAATGGGCAGAAAATCCTTTTCAATCAAATCAAACAGCACCTTGGGATTGACTTCCCTGATATCGCCCACAAACCCAATGTCCTGCCCGTCTGCATACTTCTTTTCCACCTTCAACAGCCCGCCGTCCTTGCCGCTGACGCCGACTGCCTTCACGCCAAGCTCCTGCACCATTGTCACAAGGCTCTTGTTGACTTTATTCAGCACCATCTCCGCAATCTCCATCGTGTCGCCGTCTGTGACGCGCAGACCGTTGACAAACTGCGCCTCCATGCCGACCTTCTCCACCCAGCGGCTGATTTCCTTGCCGCCGCCATGCACGATAATCGGCTTGAAACCTACCAGCTTTAGGAGTGTGACATCCTTGATGACATTTTTTTGCAGCTCCTCGTTGCTCATCGCGCTTCCGCCATATTTCACAACTATATATTTCCTGTTAAATTTCTGTATGTAGGGAAGCGCCTCGATCAGCACCTCCGCCTTTGACAGAACCTTGTTCATATCTTGTTCGTTCATTTTTCTACTCCCTTTTCAATCTAACTTTCATGATTCCGCTTCGCGGAATCACAAATCAAGATGAAAAACGCCTGTCTTTGGCGTTTTTCCGCGTGAAACTTAGTACTTCTCCGC
>CAJUII010000080.1:11779-14531 GCA_910586405.1 uncultured Lachnospiraceae bacterium | reverse complement strand
TAATTAGTTTTGATAACAAAATGTTCATTCATGTGTTTGTCGTGGCGTGTTCTGTCTGGGCATTGACAGAATGTTTGTATTGTGTTATGTTTTTGATTAGACAAATGTCTAATTGCTTTTTCATACAGTCTTGTTCAGAGGAACTAAGCCGCAAAAGCGGTGCACACATACATATTCTTTACTCCATCGCGCACTGAATTTAGACACTTGTCTAAACATAAAAACACACGGCTTTTTAAGTAGCATACTGTGTATGAGAAAATTCGAGAGAAGATGCTTATTTGAACTGCCCAATGTAGCATGAAAAGTAGTGAAAATAAAAGAGAGGAGGAAGTATTATGAGGAAAATACCAGATGCAGAGCTAGAACTGATGATGGTGATCTGGGATTCAGAGCAGCCGGTTTCCAGAATGGACATTGAGACAAAAATGGAAAATGGCAGGGATGTCGTGCCAAGTACCATTCTGTCACTGCTCGCACGTTTAGAAAGGAGGGGCTTTCTGCGCAAGGAAAAGCAGGGCAACATCAACTATTACTATGCACAAGTGGAGAAGGCTGCCTATCTAAAAGAGGAGGGGCAGCGTGTGCTGGATAAGATGTTTGGCAGCTCTCTCAAAAATTTTGTCACAGCGCTATATGATGACAAAGGGCTCAATCATGAGGAGATTGCGGAGCTGCAGGCGTTTATTGATGAGCAGACGACAGCGCAAAAAGGGAGATGATTGTATGGAAACACAATTGATTTATCTGCTGGGGACGCTGCTCGTGGTAGATCTGATTGTACTGATTGCGTGGGCAGTGCCTTCTATAGCTGGAATGAAAATTGGTTACAGATGGCGCAAAATGCTCTGGCTTATTCTGGCAGTGCGGCTATTGATTCCCCTTCGATTTCTCATGAGTGGGATTTATGAGAAGAAACCATCATCCTTTTGGCAGATCGAGCTGTCACTGGAGTCTGCGGCAGATGTACCGCAGGATGATGCCCTTGTAAAAACACAAGAAGCGATCGGGAAAGCCAAAAACGATGCACTTGTAGAACCACTGGAATCTTCTGAAAATACCAAGCGCGATATCAATATAAATAAATCGCAACAGGCTGAGAAAGCCAAGAACGATGCACTTGTAGAACCACTGGAATCCGCAGAAAATACCAAGCAAGATACAGATATAAAGGAACCAGAATGGAATGAGAAAGTCAAGAACAACGCAGATGCAGATAGATCAGACTGGACGGAGCATGCTAGGCGTGATGCAAGCGCAAACACAAGAAATCTGCTTGTCAGTCTATATCATCATAAATGGCTGTTTCTTGCACTCTGGATTGCAGGTGCTGTTGTGCTGACAGAGTATCATGTGATTGGATTTTTAAATATCAGGGAATGGTTTAGAAGGTATTCCCGCCACTGTACTGATGAACAGCTCTGTGCGAAACTGGCAGCAGTCTGCGATGCGTATTGCGTCAAAACAGTGCCGCAGATTTTCATTTGCGGCAATATCAGCTCACCGATGCTTTTGGGATACAGACACACGATACTGCTGATGCCGGACAGTCCGTACACGGAGGCGGAGCTGACCATGATTTTTTGCCATGAGATGCAGCACAAGAAAAGTGGGGACTTGTGGTACAAACTTCTGTTGATGTTTGTGTGTGATCTGTATTGGTTTAATCCAGTGATGTGGCTGATGAAAAAACTGGCGTATCAGGATGTAGAGTGTATCTGCGACACACTTGTGATGCGCCGTCTGTCTGCGGAGGAGCAAAAGACATATGGAATGACTGTATTAAAGAATATGGCGAAAAACCGCGTGCGTGATATCGTGTACGGGACTTCTATTTTTACAGGAAAAAGAGCTGCAAGGCGAAGGCTTGAGAATATGTATACCATAAAAAACAGATGGGGGTATCTTGTCTTGGGCACATTGGCGGCAGCAGGTCTGGCAGGAAGCAGCATGTGGGTGTTTGCAGGTCAAATAAAAAATGAAAGTGATACACTGCGGAACGTGCTGGAAGCAGGCGTATACGCCAATCAGCAGATTCGTGCAGCCTTGGAAGGCGCGCAGTCCGTACAGCAGGAAAAAAACGCGGCAATGCCTGTATTTCGTGTGGAGGACATGGATATCCTTTACTGGAAAGGCGCGTTTGAATTGGCAGATTACTATATCACCAATAAGGTGGTTGTCGATAACCGCTATTACATTGATGAGAACAAGGTTTTGTGGGGAGCTGGCAGAAATGAATACGGACAGTTGGGAATAGAGGATACAAACGCAGAAGATTTTTACCAAACACCAGTTAAAATTGCAGAGCATGTGGTGACAGTGGACTGCTCGGAGAACGGATATTTCTGTGTGTATCTCACAGAGGACGGCTGTCTGTATGGTCTTGGGAATATGCTGGGACTGCTCGGCACAGAGCAGACGGGCGCAGCGCCCGCACTGCTATTGGAGAATGTGGCGTATGTCCGCGCGGGCAGGGAATGTATTGTTGCGCTTGACCGCGACCAGAATGTGTGGTGGTGGGGACAGTACTGCGGCACATACCACACAAGAGCATATGATAACAGGGACTATGAGAAAAGCGTAGAGGATGACACAAATCCGGCAAAGATGCTCTATACCCGTCCGAGGAAAATTCTGGAAAACTGCATCTATGTGACGACAGGCAGCATGACAGGAGCCGCCATCAGCGCGGAGGGAAGTCTCTACACATGGGGGCGGAATCTTTTAGGGGAGTGCGGGACGCCGGTCACAG
>CAJUII010000080.1:0-11679 GCA_910586405.1 uncultured Lachnospiraceae bacterium | reverse complement strand
ATTGTTGCGGAGGATAACCGTTATCATTTCACATTTGATGAGAAGGGCTGTCTTGACGGAATCTTGATACAGGAAGGGGACAGAGGCCGCAACGGCCAGTTTCACGCGGGAACAAGCATGGAGGAGGTTTGGGCGGAATAAAGCACTCCGCCCGTCTCTTTCTTATTTTAGCTCTTGGGCAATACTTCCTAGAAGCTCCCAAGCCGCATCGCGCTCGCGCTTTTGTTCGGGTGTTAGGTTTTCGTAGGGACAAAGCATAGGATGCTGTCTTGCAATATCATTTCGCGCCGGACCATAGCGCCAGTTATAATACGTATAAAAGCGCAGCCAACGGGTGTGGTCTAGCTGGCGGTACATATCGTGCACTTCCTTGGATTGTTTGGTTCTACAGTATTCCAGATATGCCTTTTGGGTAATCTCAGGTGTTAATTCTGTGATGGTCTCATCTTTTAAGAGCACCCGTATTTTCATTAAAATGTGGTCGGCAGCCGCTATTTTGGATTCGCGGTGAAAGGCGTCAAGCTCCTCCCATGTTTTAGTAGGATAGGAGACAGCCTTGCAGAAAATTTCGTTGATTGTGATGGCTGCCTTGTTCAGTGCAGTCCGCATAATCTGGTTTGGCGTGTAGATTTCCTCGTTTGTCCCGAAATACGTCACGCCGGGCGTTCTGCGGTTGCTGTGCAGGTGGATTTTTCCACGCACCTGATAATAACTGTTCAGCCGCCAGTAAATATTCCAGCCTTCCGGCTCATTGTCAGGGCAGATAATGATGCGGTCTGCCTGACTCATGAGCGCATGGTTTGATTCCCACAGTTCTTCATGAAAAATTAAAGAGTCCGTCGTTTCGGAGACGTTTCCCAAAGAAAATGCCTCGTGCAGATGGCTGTGCACGGCGAGAAACTCTGCCGCGCCGCCAAAAATATGATAGGCGACATGTTGGTCAATCGCGATAATGTTTGTCAGAATCGCGCGCTCAAGAATACAGTGCCCATAGTTGCCAAAGCCGATGATTACAATGGTAGTTTCCGCGCTGCACAGCGGTTTGGAATGCCAGTATTGTCTGGCGCAGCAGTCGTAACTGTGAAAAAAGTAGATATTGCCTGAGAGATAATCCTGCCCGTTTGTCGTTCGGGCGTACACCTCGACAGGCAGCGTATGTAAATCGACAGCGCGCGTGTTGGTGCCAATGTCGTTTTCCTTCATCAGAAAAATTTTGCACGCTGGTCCAATGTTTTTCTTGTGCGCTACGATTCTTGCGGGGGAAGCATTGATAAACAGGCATGGATAGTCAGGAAACTCCGTTTGTTCATCTCTTTTTTCGCCAAAGATAATCACCGTGTCCGGCTCTTCGCGGTGGATGTTGGCGGCAAGGGTACTGGACTCCACACCGCAGTCCGCAAAATAATACCAGCTTTTGTGGCGCTGGAAACCGAGCAGGAAGAGCGGGAGCCCTTCGCTCGTGACAAAGGATACGGCGGCGCCGAACAGGGTCATCATAATGCCGGCGGACATCAATAGAAATACGACGCCGACGGCTTGTCCAAGCGGCGTCACTGGTGTCAGGTCGCCATAGCCAACAGTGGTCAGTGTGACCAGCGAGTACCAGAAGGCATCTTTGAAGGAACGGATTGTCGCGGTGCTGTCGCTGTATTCTGACACGCAGAGAATGGCAAGCAGCCCGATATAGATTGTGAGCAGGAAAATGGTCATGCCCAGATAGATTTTATGCTTTCGCTTCATATGGCACTGCCTCCCTTACAAATATCGTATAAGCATATTATACGCGCTCTGTCTGAAAAGGTAAAGATATGCAGGCGATGATTCGGGGAAAAACAAAATTAGGAAGAATAAATATAGAGAAAACACTTGACTCTGACACAGTGTCATAGTTTATGATATAGACATTCCCGGGAAGATGAAAAAAGATTAGGAAAGGTGTATGTAAAACTATGTTGACAGTAAATGAAGTAAGCAAACGTACAGGCGTGAGTGTCCGCTCACTGCACCACTATGATGCAATCGGGCTGCTAAAGCCTGCAAAAGTGACAGAGGCGGGCTATCGGATGTACGGTGATGCGGAGCTTGTGCGGCTGCAAAATATTATGCTGTTTCGGGAACTGCAATTTCCCCTAAAACAGATTAAAAAGATTCTGGACAACCCGGATTTTGATCAAAAGGAAGCGCTCGCGCAGCAGATACAACTGTTAGAGCTTCAACTCAGGCATATACACAAGCTTATTTCATTTGCGCGCGAAATTCAGGAAAAGGGAGTGGAGGCAATGAAAGAAACAGATTTTAAGGCATTTGATCAAAGTGAGCTTGCGCAGTATGCAAAGGAGGTCAGCGAGCGCTGGGGCGCAACTGCGGCGTATGCAGCGTACCAGCAGAAAGCAAAAGGCAGGACGGACAAGGAGCAGGAGGAAATTGGCAGCCGTTTGATGCTGTTGTTTGCGGAGCTTGGAAAACTCAAGTCCTGTGCGCCCGAAGAGCAGGCGGTGCAGGAAAAAATTGCTGCAATTCAGCAGTTTATCACGGACAATTATTATGACTGCACAAACGATATTCTGCAAGGGCTTGGCCAGATGTATGTGAGCGATGAGCGCATGCAGCGCAATATTGACAAGGCAGGCGGAGAAGGCACCGCGGCGTTTGCCAGCCGGGCAATTAAAGTGTATTGCAAAAATGCGTAAAATAAAGAAGGAAGAAGGGGCTGCTTGGGCGGCTCCTTTTTCGCACACGATTGATGTTGACAAAAATTTCCACATTGATATAATGAGAATTAGAATTATTCTATTTTTATTTCTTTATGATTCCTTCGGAGGAGGCCTTATGACAAGAAACGCCGAACAAATATTAGAGATTGTGAACAATTCCCAAGAACATTTATCAGCCGAGCAGATTTATCTGCGTTTAAAGGAGACAAACAGGGGAGCTGCTATGGCTACCGTATACAATAATTTATCCTATTTATATAAGGAAGGATTCATCAGAAAAATTTCTGTTGAGGGATATCCTGACCGCTATGATACGATGAGGCGTCATGAGCATCTTGTGTGCAGACGCTGTGGGAAATTGTCAGACATCCAGTTGAACGATTTGACTGAAGCACTGCAAAAGCAGGTGGGCGTCGAGATGCTTTCCTATGATTTAAAGATTGGCTATCTGTGTGAGGAATGTATGAAAGAGGACTGTATGAAAATAGAAAGTTTCAAATACAAGTAAGTATAAGGAGGAACTATGAAAACGAACAAATATGCGGGAACGCAGACGGAAAAAAACCTTGAGGCAGCATTTGCTGGAGAATCACAGGCAAGAAACAAATATACCTACTTTGCATCTGTAGCCAAGAAGGAAGGCATGGAGCAGATTTCATCGCTGTTTCTCAAAACGGCGGACAATGAGAAGGAACATGCGAAACTGTGGTTAAAGGAATTAAACGGAATCGGAAATACCGCAGAGAATCTCAGTGCAGCGGCGGAGGGCGAAAACTACGAGTGGACGGATATGTATGAAGAATTTGCCAGGACGGCTGAGGCGGAGGGCTTCGCTGAGCTGGCTGCAAAATTCCGCATGGTCGGAGCAATCGAGAAGCATCATGAGGAGCGCTACCGCGCACTTCTCAAAAATATAGAAACGGCATCCGTATTCGAAAAGAGCGAGGTCCGCGTATGGGAGTGCCGCAACTGCGGACATATTATTGTCGGGACAAAGGCGCCAGAAGCCTGCCCTGTATGTAATCATCCGCAGAGCTATTTTGAGATCAGCGCAGAGAATTACTAATAGTTACAGCACAATACCTTTTCGTATACCTGATGGCAAGGACGTGCTTATGTACATTGTGGTCGGAAAAAATTTAAGGAAATTTATTAGATATTTATATGGAAAGGATCATATATTATGAAAATCAGAAAAAGAACTTTCGATACAGCGCTCAACGCTGTTTCCCGCCTTGTGGAAATGGAGTATGTGCCGCAGAATCAGGAGTTGAACGACATCCATCGGCGGCTGATGAAGGGGCGCAGGGATTTTGAGCTGGCTGCGACAAAGACGATGGATGCTGTCATCCGCATGAGTGCTATGGATTTGACACTTGAGTCTAGCGCTGCAAAGATAGAGCAGATTAACGATTCGATGGGCGCCGCAGTGGACGGGATTAGCAAGTCGGCAGGCTCCACGGCGGGAATTGCATCTGATGTCTCAAAGGCACATGAAAATCTGACCGCCACCATCATTGAAGTTTCCGATGAATCCAGCAGAATCATGGAGGATATTCGCAGCTGCGAAGGTGAGCTGACCTCCATATCGGGAATGTCCTCTACTGCGATATCTACCGCGCAGGGGATGAAGACAGATATTGGCGGACTGATTGATACAGTGCGGAACATGACAGAGGCCATCGCTGCGATTAACTCTATCTCTGCGCAGACAAACCTTTTGGCGCTGAATGCATCCATCGAGGCAGCGCGCGCAGGGGATGCCGGCAGGGGATTTTCGGTTGTTGCGGAGGAAATCCGCAGTCTTGCCGAGGAGGCAAAATCACTGACAGGGCGTATGGGGACTTTTGTTTCTGAAATTCAGGAGGCTTCCCGCAAGAGCTCGAACAGTGTGGATACCACGGTCGCTGAGCTAGAGCATATCAATGACAATATCCAGAAGGTGTGGAAGATTACTGGACAGAATCGCAAAGGCATGGATCACATCGCAGATTCTGTCTCCTCTCTGGCAGCTGTCAGTGAGGAAATCAGCAGTTCTATGCATGAGCTGGACAATCAGATGCAGCACATCAACGAGGAGTGTCAAGATCTGCGGGGCAATATGGATTCGCTGGCGATTTCGAGCAGCTCGATCGGAGAGCTTGCAGCGCCATCAAAGTTGATTGAAAAGCATTTGGAGGAATCAACTCAAATTATGGGTGCTATGGTGCAGGATGCATTCTATATGCTGGATAATAAGGTACTCTTAAACTGCCTGAACAGTGCAGTTGACGCACACCATAACTGGCTGAACACACTCGCGGAGATGGCGCAGACCGGGACATTAAAGGTTTTGCAGACCGACTGCACCAAATGCGGGCTTGGTCATTTTTATTATGCGTTTAAACCAGTCAATCCACAGATATTACAGATCTGGAATGGTCTTGAATCGAAACATAAGACTTTTCACACTTATGGTACGGAAATGATTCGTTGTATCCAGTCTGGACATAATGGTGAGCTACAGCAAATCTATCAAAAAGCGGAGGCCTGCTCAAAGGACTTAATCGCTGATTTTCAGTCGGTGATTCGTATTATTGAATCGTTATCCAAAGATGGCATACGTATTTTTGAACGGGAGACAAATGTACCGATGTAAAAGCACTATTGGGGTGCGTCCCGCGCAAAGAAGATCCTGTTCGGATGTTTGTGTGCAGGAGGACAGAAAGGACTGTCAGAAGAATTTGATTCATTCTGACAGTCCTTTGGTGTCTGGTCACGAGTTTTTCATAATTATACGATTGCGTCATCTTTTGTGTAATCTTCAAGGGAATGTTCCTTAACCTGAATACATACAAAACTGATTGCAGTGTCTTCTGCCGCAAAAAACTGACGTTTTGCGGCAGGTGAAACGCGGAGCCAGTCACCAGCGGCAAGTGTCACCGTTTCCCCGTCAATGACAGCTTTGCCTTTTCCAGAGAGAATTGCATAGATTTCCTCATTCTTTTTGTGTGCATGAACAAAAGGCACACACGCACCGGCGGGAAGATTATTAATGCTGACCTCTGCGCCTGTCAAGGCAAGCTGGTCATGAAGCTCTGTTCTTGCATCGGACGCTACATGTACTTTGTTAAAATTTGCCATTATTGTACCTCCATTTCTGTTGTTGTAATATTGATTGATACAACTATAGTTATAGCACGATCTTGTTGTAGTGTCAATAGTTACAATATGACTATTTTATGATTCTGATATTGTATTTGAAAAATTCTTTATAAGGTCCTGAATTGTCACGGATTGCATTTCCTGCTCCATTGCTTTTTGAATTTTATCGAGCTGTACATCCAAAATAGCGTGAATATTCTTGCCGATCGGACAAAGCGGGTTTGGGTTTTCGTGAAAGTGAAACAGTGTATCTTCCTCCACACACGCCACAGCATGATATACGTCAAGCAATGTAAGCTTGTCTATGGGTTTGTCAATCGCTGCGCCTCCGCTGCCCCGCATCACACGGACAAGTCCGGCTTTTTTTAGCTGTTGCAGCAATCTTCTGATCACGACGGGATTCACATTGACGCTGGCTGCAAGAAACTCACTGGTCACTTTCTGCTTCTCCTGAAAAGTCTCGATGCATAGGAGTACATGGACGGCGATCGTAAATCTGCTTGAAATCTGCATGGTGCACCTCCTGTTATCGCAGTGTTTTGATTTCTTCAATTTGTTTGATGTTGAGCATGATGTCTCCTTCATAGGTTCTGTGCTGTGTGTTCCTGCCGAGCGCGTATTTGGATATAGTGAGGACAAGATATATTCATTTGTTTACGATGAGCTGGCGAGCGTAGAGTTATTGTGAATCGTGATGATTCATCAATCTAGCATTTTTAGAAATCTTTGATAGAAATTGTAAATGAAAGTATGAATTTGCGCAGGTGTAATGGCAGGAAAGTGAATTATTGTACAAAGATATTATACGCTTGTAAAGTGAAATCCGCAAGATATTCAAGTGTAATGGCACTTCAATTCTATTTGGATTCTATTTGGAAAATAAGAGCGCTCAGAATTTATGAATAACGGATTGTTCATTTATGTGTTTGTCGCGGCGTACTGGCAGGAAAGTCAACTTTGTACAAAGATAGGATTGCTTGTGAGGCGAAATCTGAAAGAACCAAGAATGAAAAACATATGGAAATAAGATGAAGCAATTACAAAAATTTACTTGACTTATAAATATTACAGATGTAAGATATAGAAAATATTTGGATACTGCGTGATCTCTGGAATGTATGACACAGTACAATGCAGTAGCGCTAATCACCAGAGAAGAAAGGAAAAATACATGAAATTACCACAAAAGTCCAGTAAATTTTTGCTGTTAGGAATCATGTTAGGCGTCTGTCTTACAATGACAGCCTGCAATGTGCAACGACAGGACAAAGATGACGTTGTAGTGCTAGATCATCGTGCATTGTCCAGACAAGAGTCGAACAGTGCAAAGGCGGAAGAAATCAGTGAAATCGTCTGTGAATGTCTGAATGAAGCAACAGGGCAAGTCCTGAGAGGAAATTTGGAGACAATACAGAATATTGTCAGCAGATTGGGTGAAAACGGATACGCGGCGATTGACGGAGAAAATCAGATCGACATGACAAATGCGGAGCAGGTAAGGCGCTTTTGTGATGCAGTGTGCGCAGAACAGACGGCAGAGCTCACGATGATTCAAGTTATCGGCATTGAACATGCAGGGTGCAGTGAAGCGCAGGAGAACTGTATACAGGGATTTCAACTGTATACTTTTCACACGGAGGATGGAATGGTTGAGATCGATCGGAGCTTTTATCAATATAACGATAGCACAGGCAAAAAATTTACAGTCAAAGATACAGTGAAATATGTTGCGGATCTGTGGCAGTATACACAAGAGGGCTATCTATTATTTGCGGGAAGCTATTTTTCAGAGGACTATTACATCGTCTCGCTGACCGATGCACCGGAACGAGTCGCCATCAGGGTAGCGCCGTTGGATGGACAATGCCGCGAGCTGAACCGTAAATATATACAGCCAGTGGGATATGCGTGCAATAATCTGTTTCTGGCCAACTGGGATGAAACAGATATTGGGAAGCTGGAGATCTATGATTTGTTTGACCGATTTTATCCGATGGTCTATCATCAGCCCGCATCCTATGTGCTTGATGAAAATCCGAACAAGGGCGCTGTTTATCAGATTCCCCAATATGAATTTGAGAAGGTGGTGCAGTCTCATCTGAATATCAACAGCGAAGCGCTGCGGTCAAAAACAGAGTATATTCCAGCGGACGGAATGTATTCATACAGACCAAGAGGGCTGTATGAAATCGAATGTACGAACCAGCCCTATCCCGAAGTTGTCGAGTATGATGAAAACGCGGACGGAACGATCACGTTGACAGTAAATGCGGTATTTCCGTATGAGTGCACCGCAAAAGCATTTTCCCATAAAGTCACAATCCGTTTGCAGGAGAACGGTGCCTTCCAGTATGTATCCAACACAATTATCGAGGGAGCGTATGAGGCATGGTGGCGCACGGAGCGTCTGACAGGAGAGGAGTGGGCGGAAATTTATGGAGGGCAGGCAGCTTTATCAGCTGAGGAACAAAAAACAGAGAACTGGATTGAAAAGAGCAAATCCGAAGCAGATGACTCCTTTTGGTATTTGCCTTACGCAGATAGCTGTCTTCTTTCAGAATCAGAGAGAAAGGAATTGGAGTGTACTATTTTAAAGGCTGCAAAGACAGTCAGCAGTGTGTATCAACACATGGAAATAGAACAGGGCACTTCCTATGCCTCCAATGTCAAAGACTTTCGCACAGAGCAATGCCAAAGGGTTGTGAAGCTTCTAGGAGCAGCAGGGTATATCAGTGTCTCGGATGATCTGAATATGGAAAACTATGAAGGTGTGGAAGCTTTTTATGACGCATATACACAGGCGCGCGATGCTTTGGTGACGGTATATCGGGTACACAGCGATGGACTGCTCGGTGCGGTCACATTCATTCATCAAAAGGGCAGCTTGCAGACCTATTATGTGGGTGTTGACTGGAAGGAGGGCGGCACGCCGTATATAAAGAATACACTGGTGAGCGATCTGTCAACTATCAATCTGACGCCCAAGGGATATTTTATTTATACATATCAGGAGGCAATTGTCCACTCCGACGCCAATCAATATCTGCGGATAAGACCGCTCTCAGAGCGATGCAGGGAGCTGACCAGAAAGTATATAGATGGCATTAGCTTTGTCAATTACGATGCGTTTGTGACAAGCTGGGACAGCAGAACGGTGGAGGATATCCTAGAGCCGTGTCTGTTCGATGATATTTACCGCATTCATACCAAAGAAACGATCAGGGTAGAAGATGACCGAATTGCGTCGGAAGTATATGAGCGTATTATGATGACTTATTTTCCGGTGACAAGGGAGCAGCTCCGCAGAAAATGCAACTATGACGCAGCGAGCGACAGTTATCCATATGAGATGATTTTTGCAGTCCCCTACGCCCCGTTTGGCGAAGTGGTGGATTACACGCAAAACAAAGACGGAACCTTGACACTCATTGTGGACGGCGTCTGGATTGACAGGAATATGGACTGTGCCTTTACGAACGAGATTGTGGTTCAGCCGTCTGCGGACGGGACGTTTCGGTATTTATCCAACAAATGTTTATCCAAGTAACTCCTTGACACCAGATAATATTTTATTCGTGCGCGATTTGTATATAGTACTATACAAAAATCCATGTTGTATGCGCTTTAACTGGAAACATTATAGCACAATTCTGGCGCAAATGTGACAGTTATGATATAATTTATTTTATTTTGAGTACTAGGAAAGGAAGATGAGCATGAGTGATAGAGAGTGCGTGATTTCACTGACAGGCAAAGACAGCCACAGGGTGATGATTCCGGCAGGACAGGGTTCTTTTTCGATTGGAACAAAAGGGCTTTCCGAGGGAACGTATGATGTCTGGGTGGAGCCGGACAGTGTGATCAACTGGGACGCCTTTAACGAATTTCTTACAGGAGATAGCAATAAAGAGGATTGTCCCTATGGCAATTGGCCGCGGTGGTTTTACTATTCTGGCAACGATACAGGTTTTATTGAATGGTCTAAGAAAAGGAAAATCGAACAATTTCAATGGTTCCCTCATGCCGGTATGCGTGTAGAGCTTGCAGATGCGAATATTACGCACCTGTGTATTTATGTACACGGGTGCCAGCAGAAGAACCTTCCTGATTCGAGCGCCACAGATTACAGGTTTGAGATTATAGTGGGGGGAAATATACGAGAGCTCACCTTAGCAGGAGCACTCGAAAATTTTGAGATCATAAAGTGTGATAAAATGCCATATATGGAATTTACGCCGGATTATCCAAAAGAAAACATCGTTTGTCAGTTACCCGTGTTTCCGGTGTTGGCGCAGGCGGCTGCACTGTGTATTTATAACAATCCCGCAAAAGCCGCTTTTGACTGCGAAAGTCTGTTGCAGTTTCAACATCTAAGAGATATATCTTTATATGGAAATATGACAAATCTAAATGCGCTTGCAAAATTAGAGCAGCTTGAAGGGATTGCGCTGCGGTATGTTCCCAGCTTGGAGGGGATGCCTGCCTTGCATAGCTGGGAGAGGTTAACAAGTTTGATCGGCTATAACATAGAGGAAACTGCCGGGAAGGCATTGAGGGCGGAACTTCGTCAGATGAAAAAGGAACGACAGATGACGGAGTACTCTGGTGTCTCCCAATTGCGCAAGCGGGTATGGTTTGAGACAGAGTACGGGATACCATTTTCAGAATGGGAAGAAAAGATTGCAAAGAAGGCAACGAGGGCATATAAGAGCTGTTTTAAGCAGATAAAAAAATCACAGACAGAGGAGGAAGTTCAAGCTGCTGTGACAGAGTTTATCCAAAAAATCAATCGGCTGGACGGCATAGAGACAACAGAGCGGGAAGATGTCTTTACGGCTATTTTGCAGTTAAAGGAGGGCTTGGATAAAGAATGTATGAGCGTGGTAATTTCTCCAGAAAAGTGGGAACAGTGGTTTGATGAGATCAGAGAATTTTAGAGAATCGCATTGAAATGGTTGGGAGTGAAGTCCTTGATGAAAAATGTTCAAAGCGTCGCATTTCACACTGGCAGCAGGGAAGAAGCTCTGCCTGATTTTGCAGCCGATTTTCCCTACATTGCCTCGCGTGCAGAGCTGGATAAATACATTGAACGCACTGCACCGTGGCACTGGCATAGGGCGGTCGAGATCTTTTATATGGAAAGCGGCGCGCTGGAATATGAGACCTCCGCCGGCAAGATTGTGTTTCCCGCAGGCTCTGGCGGTATGGTCAATGCAAACGTTCTGCACAAGACGCGGGCAGTCTCACAGACAGAAGAGACCGTTCAGTTTCTTCATATTTTTGATGTGTCCCTGATTGCAGGAGCGCAGGGCAGCAGAATCGAGCAAAAATATATTGCCCCGATTGTGGCGGCACCGCAGCTTGAGCTGCTTTCACTGTTTCCAGAAACTCCGCAGCAGAAAAGAATTTTAGGATTCATTTTGGACGCGTTTCGTCTGCGGGAAAAGGAGTTTGGCTATGAGATGAAACTGCGGGAGGCGTTGACGCAAATATGGCTGCTGTTATTTGAGCAATACCATGAATTTATAGTGCATGATAAGAAATATCACAAAAGCAGCGATAAGATCAAACAACTGTTGATTTACATACATGAGCACTATGCTGAAAAAATTACAATTGCAGAGCTTGCGGCAGCGGCATTTCTGAGCGAGCGGGAGTGTTATCGCGTGTTTCAGGACTGCCTGCACATGACGCCTGTGGAATATATCCAAAACTACCGACTGCAAGCTGCCTGCCAAATGCTTGCAAAGGGAAAGGAGTCTGTCACGGTGATTGCCAGTGCCTGCGGATTGGGCAGCAGCAGTTATTTTGGAAAATTATT
>CAJUII010000079.1 GCA_910586405.1 uncultured Lachnospiraceae bacterium | reverse complement strand
GCAGCGCAATCAGAAAGTTACCGCCAAAAAACAACAGGCTTAATATTTCATATGTACTCATTGCACCACCTCCCTTCTTTTTCAAGCTCGGGAGGTTTTCCACCTTGTAACACGATTGTTCCATGTGAAAATATTAACATACTGTTTTAAAATGCGCAAGACAGAACACTGCGAATAATTCGCGAAACTTCGTAGTGGCAGCGACGCATCAAACCACCATGAAGTGATGTCTGTAACAAACAATTTCGAGGTTTGAATCAATGGATTACAAAGAAAATATTCTAGGCTGTGAAGTGTATTATGGACTTAGGGAAAGTGTAGGCTGGCATAATTTTTCAGAAGAACAGACCAAGCGGGCACTTGCCAACAGCCTGTATACGGTGACGGCTTTCAATGAGAATCAGGCTGTCGGAATGGGGAGACTGATTGGCGACGGCATGTATTTTATGATAGCAGATTTGGTGGTGCACCCTGATTTTCAGAAAAAGGGAATAGGCGGTGCAATCATGGATTTGCTCATCGGGTATGTCAGCCGGGAAACGCCGGTCGAAGGACGCTCAAGTATACAACTGATTGCAGAGCCGGGGAAAGAGGCTTTTTATGAAAAAAGAGGCTTTAAAAGAATCCCGCATGAATTTTGCGGTTCGGGTATGAGGAAAGTGATTCGAAGGGGAACTGTGAAAGACTGATATAGCCTGCATTTGGCGTGTGAAACTGATGAAAGGAGGAGTGCGCATGTTTGTGATTACAAACAAGTCCGTTAACAAGGCGATTGACTATATCCTGCGTCATCTCAATGAGGAAGTGTCTGTCGGGGATGTGGCGGCGCACTGTCATTTTTCCAAATATCATTTCAGCAGAATGTTCAAGGAGGAAACAGGGGAGAGTGTGTATGCATTTATAAGGCGGCTCAAACTAGAACAGAGCGCATTCCGGCTGAAAATTGAGCCGAATCGGGCGGTGACGGACATCGGATATGAATTTGGCTACAGCCCGTCGAATTACAGCTCGCTGTTTCGGGGGTGCTATCAAACGACACCGATGTGTTTTCGCAAAAATTGTTTTCAGACAGCGCTTGCACATCCCTTTATGCATATGGAAACACGTGAAAAAGATAGCGCACTTGAGACCTTCGAGGAATGCAGCCGCAAAATACAGATTAAGACGCTGCCGGATTTCTTTGTGCTCTATGAGCGCCGGATTGGCAGCTACCGCCATTTGTACAGACAGTGGCAGGATTTTATGGAAAAGTACCGCGCGTTTGTGACAGATGATACGCAGTACTTTGAGCGGACATTTGACGACCCTGCCATTACGGCGGCAGACGGCTGTTTGTATGATATCTGCATGAGTGTGGACAGAAATATCGGACTGGAAAACACCTGCACGATAGAAGGGGGAAAGTGTGCGGTTTACGCTTATAAGGGATTGGGAAAATATATTTATGCCGCATACCAGACTATTTTTCAAATTTGGCTGCCGCGTGTCCCGTATGAGCTGGATTATCGCAGTGGTTTTGACATTTATCACATGGTGGACAGCGCTTCAGGATACATGGAGCTGGACATCTGCATGCCTTTAAGAAACAAGTAGAAAGAGCACAAATTCAGAAGTTAATATTCAATTCTCCTCCTATAATGGGAAGTGTATCAAGGTATCGTCTTGAAGGCTTACCGGTATACCGTGACCGGACTTCGAACGATCAGCCAAACAAATAGGAGGATATTTTTATGGAATTGGAAAAAATCAGACAGCATACGGCGGGAACTATTTTACAGTTTTCCTTACCTGCCATTATCGCGATGGTGCTGACTTCTTTGATTACGGTGGTGGACGGTTTTTTTATTGGGAACTATATCGGCGGGGAGGGAATTGCGGCGGTCAATCTGGGGCTGCCGATTATCTACTTATTTTTGTCAATCGGATTGATGGTATCCGTCGGCGGGGCTGCGATTGCGGGAATGCTGTTCGGTGCACGGGATATGGCTGCCTGCAATCAGGTTTTTCGGCAGACGATTGTGACCACAACGGTATTCTCTGTGCTGACAGCGTTTTTGACAGCACTGTTTTTTGAGCCGATGCTGGACTTCCTCGGAGCTGTCGGACAGGTGCGTGCATATTTCAGAACATACTATGGTATTTTGCTTCTGGAACTGGTCGTGATGGTGGTCAATTCGTCCTTTGGCATGTTTATCCGAGGTGAGGGGAATCCGCAGTATTTTATGAAGGTCAATCTGGTGAGCGTGCTGTTCAATGTGTTGTTGGATTATGTTTTCTCTGTAGTTGTTCCTGTGGGGATTGCGGGAATTGCGGCGGCATCGCTGATTTCACAAGTGGTTTCGCTTGTGCTGATCTTGTTTTTTTTCTGGAAAAAAGCGAACGTGTATCATTTCGGGAGATGTTCTTTTTCATGGTCGGTGCTCAAAAGGACACTGCTCAATGGAAGCTCGGAGTTCATCGGGGAGATGTCGACGGGGATTGCCATGTTTGCCTATAATTATGTGATTCTGCGCAGAGCCGGTGTTGATGGCGTCACGGCGTTTACCATTGTCGGATATGTCTCCTATCTGTTTAGCATGGTGGTTGTGGGATTTGGGCAGGGTGCAAGCCCGTTGATGAGCTTTGCCTACGGCGCCGAGGAGTACGAGCTTGCAAAAAAGCTGCGCAGGCGGACAAACGGAATGGTGTTTGCAATCGGCACTGTGGTTTTTGTGATGATGACGTTTCTGTCGGGACAGTACAGCAGATTGTTTGTACAGCGCGGCGAGATTCGGGAGATGGTGCAGACCGGTATGGTGATTTTTATGGTATCGTTTTTCTTTTCGGGCACCAATGCGATTACCTCTTTTTATTTTACGTCGATTGGCAAGGCACTGGAATCGGCGGTAATTTCCATGTCGCGGGGGCTTGTGGTGCTGCTTGCCTGTATCTTCGTACTGCCGGCATGGTTTGGCATGACCGGCGTGTGGCTTGCCGCGCCCGTGACGGAGGCGGTGACGATTTGCATAAGCTGGTGGATGGTGTGGCGGGAGAGTTGACACAATATAAAAAAGGTGCTATATTATAATTAACCAAATGGTTAATTGATAGGCGGTGATGGAAAATAAAGATTACATACGCCAGCAGCAAGGTAGAAAAATATTTTACAGACTATCATAAGATGCAGAAAGAACTGCCTGCTGAGTGGGTGAAAACAATAAAAAAGCATATGAATCGACTGGCTGCTGCTGAATGCTTTGGAGACTTTTTGAAATTGGGGTTAGGAAAACCAGAACAGCTTGCGGGATATAAGAATATAACATATTCTCTGCATGTTTCTCCGAATGCACGGCTGATTCTTGAACTGAATGCTGCACAAGATACTATTTTAATCTGTAATGAAATTGAAGTGGAAGGAGTGAGTGATTACCATGGCAGTAAAGATAACTGGTATATCCCGTGACTTGATAATTCATCCGGGGGAAACAATCGCTGATGTTCTCGAAGCCCGGGGAATCACACAAGCAGAACTGGCAACAAGGACCGGGATGACTCCTGCATACGTTAGCAATGTTATTGCTGGTAAAAAAGATATCTCTACGAATTTTGCAATGGCACTTGAATATGCACTTGGCGTGCCAAAGTCATTTTGGCTTAATTTGCAGGCAAATTATGATGCAGAACTGTTAGATTTCAATCAAGAACAGACAATCTCCGAAGAGGAACGCAATGTCAGAGAAGCCTTGGCAGATGTGGTCAAGTTTCTTCGTAAGAAAGGAAAAATGCCGACTGGTGAAAAAAAGGATGCCTCTATTTTGTCATTGAGAAAAGCATTGGGAATCAGTGATATATCAAAACTGGGGGACATTGTTCCATGTGGGGCATTCAGGATGTCTTTGTGCCAGCAGGTAAATCCCTATGTGTTGGGGGCATGGATTCGCTTGTGCCAGATTGAAGGTGAAGGCAGAACGATAGATACACAATATGATGCGGCAAAAGTAGATCTTCTTATAATGGAAATCAAAAAAATAATGTTAAATCCGAAAGCAAATCTTCAAGCGGATTTAAGGACTGTCATGAAAAAATATGGTATAGATTTTTCTGTGGCAGTAAATTTCAGGGGAGCGCCTGTACAGGGGTATTTGTCGAGAAAGAGTGATGGGACATATCAGATGGTATTGACAATACGGGGCTCTTATGCAGATATTTTTTGGTTTTCCCTATTTCATGAGATTGGGCATATTGTAAATGGAGATATAGGTAAAAGTGCAAAGTTTTTAGATGATGGCACTGATGTGGAAAAAGAAAAGCGTGCCGATTTATTTGCCAGTAATAAATTGATTGACCCGACTGCATATCAGCTTTTTACAGCGGGGAAAAATTTTACCATAGAATCAATAGAGCGGTTTGCGGCATCACAGAATGTAATGCCATATGTTGTTATTGGCAGGCTGCAAAAAGAAAAGTATTTGCCTTATAATCAGTACAGCCATTACAAGCTGCGTTATAAGTGGGCAGATTAAAAAGCTGCTCTTTTGATATATAGTGTATTATACTTTGAGTATATTGACATTTATCGAGCCTGCATTTAATATAAAGTAAATGCAGGCTTGATTTGCATATGAACGTTATATACAGCATCACAATAAAACGGACAAACGGCGGACGTGATGGCGGCATTGAGACTATCCCGGTGTTTGCTGTGGGCAGCCGGTTTCCCTATGATGAACGTGTTTGAAAAGAAGAGGGGGTGGCAGCAATGCCCACAATGGCAATTATGACAGGCATTCAGGCGAGCGGCAAGAGCACATTCTGCCAAAACAATTTGCCCGGCTATGTCAGAATCAACCTCGACACGCTCCACACACGCAACAAGGAAAATATGGCGATGGACGAGGCGTTTCAGGCAGAAAAGGACATGGTGATCGACAACACGAACCCGACAGCCGCGGAGCGTAAAAAATATATTGTAAAAGCAAAAGAACACGGTTATCGCGTCATTGGCTATTTTATGCAGTCGCGCTTACAGGAGTGCACCGCACGGAATGAACTGCGGGAAGGCAAAGCAAAAATTCCAGCCAAAGCGATTGCGGCGACTTCGAATAAACTCGAGCTTCCCTCGTATGAGGAGGGCTTTGACGCGCTGTATTTTGTCAGCATGACGAAGACAGGAATGGCTGTTGAGGCGTGGCAGGTCAGCACAGGCACGAACCATGCAGCCCACAACGCTGATTTCTGTTTGGATGGAATACTTGGATAGGAGTGGAACAATGAAATTTGATGATTTAGATAAAAAGATGCGCATATACGAACAGTCACTCGACCAGATTCTTTTACCGGAGATTTATATGGTGGCGAGACTTGACGGCAGAGGCTTCACAAGACTGACGAAAGAGATTTGTAAATTCGAGGCGCCGTTTGACATTCATTTTCGGGATTTGATGGTTCACACCGTCGAGCATCTGATGGACTGTGGGTTCCGTGTTGTGTATGGGTTTACAGAGAGCGACGAGATATCGCTATTGTTTGCCACAGGGGAAAATGCTTTTGGCAGAAAGGTGCGCAAGTACAATTCGACACTGGCGGCGGAGGCGAGCGCGGCCTTCTCGCTCGCACTTGGAAAGGCGGCAGCGTTTGATTGCAGGATGGTGCCGCTTCCCACGCTTGAAAGGGTGCAGGACTATTTCCTGTGGCGGCAGGAGGATGCGCACAGAAATTCCCTGAACGCACACTGTTACTGGATGCTCAGAAAAGAGGGAAAGACGGTTCAGGAAGCCACCAAGGCGCTCGAAGGGCAGTCCGTGAGCTTTAAGAATGAACTCCTCTTTTCAAAAGGCATCAACTTTGACCAACTCCCGTCGTGGCAGAAGCGGGGCGTCGGAGTCTGGAAAGAGCAGTATGAAAAAGAAGGGCAGAATCCCGTGACAGGAAAATCTGAGACTGCGGTGCGAAGCAGGCTGAAAGTGGAGTACGAGCTGCCGCTGGGGGAAGCGTATGCAAAACAGATTTGCAGTTTTCTGTGAAAATAAATTCAGATAATAAACAAGGAAAGAGAGGAAAAAACAATGAAATTCGAACAGTTACAAAAAGACATGATGGCGGCAATGAAGGCGCGTGACAAGGTGAGAAAGGACGCACTTTCCGCACTGGTATCGGCGGCGAAGAAGGTCGCAATCGACGAGAACTGCCGCGACAATATCAGTGAGGAGATTGTGGACCGCGTGATTTTAAAGGAAATCAAGTCCGTGAAGGAACAGCTTGAGACCTGCCCGGACACAAGGGAGGACTTAAAGCAGGAGTATCAGGCAAGGTACGACATTTTTCAGGAGTATGCGCCCCAAATGATGTCCGCAGAGGAGATTGAGGCATTTATTATGGAAAAATTTGCGGAGGTTGCAGCGCAGAAAAATAAAGGAATGATCATGAAATCAATTATGCCTGAATTGAAGGGCAAGGCGGACGGCAGCGTGATCAATCAGGTTGTGGCGAAACTCTGCCAGTAAATGATGAATAAATTACTACTTTTGGAGGACGAGGAGAGCGTCAGCCGCGGCATCTGCTTCACGCTGGAAAAGGCAGGCTTTCAGGTATATTCATGCCGCACGATCAGCGAGGCCGCCTGTATCCTGGAAGCATGCCAGCCGCAAATGCTGATCTGCGATTTGACACTGCCAGATGGCAGCGGGTTGGATTTTATCAGAAATGTGCGTGAGGCGCAAAATAACATTTATATACTGTGCCTGACAGCGCTTGACAATGAGACAGACTTTGTGATGGGGTACAGCGCAGGGGCGGACGACTATATGGCAAAACCGTTTTCCCTGTCTGTGCTGACGCTGAAAGTGCAGGCGTATTTCGGGCGCAGCCGCAAGAAGGACAGCGTGCGCACCTTTGGAAAACTGCGCGTTCACAAAAATGAGATGCGCGCATGGCGGGGGGACGACGAGGTTTTTTTCACAAAGACGGAATGGCGGCTGCTTCTTTTGTTCCTGCAAAATTCAAACCAGATTTTATCCAAAAATCAGATCCTAGAGGCCCTCTTTGATACAGCGGGAGATTATGTGGAGGAGAACACGGTCGCGGTCATGATTCGGCGCCTGCGGGAGAAAATCGAGGAGAATCCGGCAGCACCGCAGTATCTGAAAAATGTGCGGGGAATCGGCTACATTTTGCGTGACGGCAGATAAAACGCTGGCAGTAGATAATGATGGATAATGAGGTTGAAGAATGCAGATTTATAATGTGAGGAAGAAAGACAGTGAAATGTTTGCGGCGGCGGTCATAGGACTTGCCGCTGTCATTTTTGCGGCAGGAGTCCTAATGTATGTTTCGTGGTGCGATTATACGGAGAAAATGGAAGTCCTGTATGTGACCATCGCACAGCAGCTTGAAGACCGTGCGTCGATTGACATTGTGGCAGGGCTGTTAAAGGGCGTTTCCGCAGAAGAAGCCGCAGATGCAAAGAAAAGTTTGGCGCGCTATGGATACAATACATTCTTCGCAGACCATTATAAGAAATCTTTATATAGAAACTGGACGGCAGTCGCGGCAGTATGCAGCGGTCTTTATATAGTCTTTATGGCGGTGCTTACCATACAGGCCAGAAGAAAGGGCAGGAAGAGGGCAGAGGAACTGCGCTGGCTGCAAGGACAGGTGACAGCACTGCGCGACCGTGCGACAAAATGGCGGTTGAAAAATGGGTGTACAGGGCAAGCGGTACTGGGATTTGATTTGACAGGCAGCGAAGGAGCGTTGGAGCGCGGGAATGCTGTCAAAGCAGAGTTTATGGATACGGGGCTGGACAGTTTTATGATGGAACTCTCTGCGCTTGCAGACAGCATTGCGCTGTTTGGCGAGCAGGCTGAGCGGGAGAAAGAGGGGGTGAAGTCGCTTGTGACGGATATTTCCCACCAGTTAAAGACACCTGTTGCGGCACTCAAGACAAGTTTCGAGGTCTTGCAGTCCGGGCAGCTCACAAAACAGGAGCATCAGGAGTTTCTGGGACGGTGCAGCGTACAGCTCCGGCGGTTGGAGGAACTGGCGGCGGCGCTGGTCAATGTCTCCCGCCTTGAGTCTGGATTGATTGCGCTCAATAAAGAAAAGAAACCGCTGTTTGACACGCTTTTGCTGGCAGTAAACCGCATCTACCCAAAGATGGAGGAGGCGGCAGTCGAGCTTGAGCTGGAAGCGGAGGAAGCGCTGCAAAGCCTTCTTGTAGAGCAGGACACCAAATGGCTTTGCGAGGCATTTTTAAATGTGCTGGAAAATGCAGTAAAATATAGTGAAGCTGGTACAAAAATTACTATCCGCATGATGAAAATGACGGTCTATCTGCGCATTGAGATCGAAGATGAAGGCATCGGTGTTCCGAAGGAGGAGCAGAACCGGATTTTTCAGCGCTTTTACAGGGGAACGGACAGACAAGTGCAGCAGGCTTCCGGCGCAGGCATCGGTCTCTACCTGGCGCGCGAGATCGTGACTAGGCATGAGGGAACGCTCACAGTGACAGCGCCGCGGCATCAAAAGCGCGGAAGTTGTTTTGTGTTTCAACTGCCATGGTGTAAAAGTCTTACAATTTCGTAAGGCTTTTTTCTGTTTTTGAAAGCCAATTGCAAGAAAAAGGGGGGATAATAAAGTGTGGGATATGGAAAGAAAAGATAGGAGAATAGTATGAGTACGATTTTAAGAACAGAGCATTTATGTAAATACTATCATTCTGGTGAGAATGAGGTGCGGGCGGTGGACGACTGCAATATTGCGATTGCACAAGGCGAGTTTGTGGCAGTTGTAGGCAAATCCGGGTCCGGCAAGAGTACATTGCTACATATGCTGGGCGGACTGGACAATCCGACCAGCGGGAAAGTGTATGTCGGGGATACAGAGATTTTTTCGCTGAAACCAGATGCCCTTGCCGTGTTCCGAAGAAGGAAGATGGGCTTTATCTTTCAGGCATACAACCTTGTCTCATCAATTAATGTGTGGGAGAATATCGTTCTTCCGATTGGACTTGACGGGCGGAAGGCAGACGAGTCGTTTGTGCAGGATATCATACAGACACTGGGCTTGGAGGGCAAACGCCACAATCTGCCAAACACCTTGTCAGGCGGGCAGCAGCAGCGTGTGGCAATTGCGCGGGCGCTGGCAGCAAAACCGGATATTGTCTTTGCCGACGAACCGACGGGCAATCTGGATTCCAAGACGAGCGACGAGGTTATCGGACTCATGAAGCTGTCAGCGCAGAAATACGGACAGACGCTGGTAATGATAACGCATGACGAGGAGATCGCGCAGCTCTCGGACAGGATCATCATGATTGAGGACGGCAAGGCAGGGGAGGTGCGCTGATGAACACGATATCAGGACTTGCATGGGCAAATGTGAAAAAGGACAGGGTAAGAAGTATTCTGATTGCCATATCTATCCTGCTCACGACACTGCTTCTGACAGCCGTGTCAGGTGTTGGCTACGGCATGATCAGAATGAACAAATCCAATGCGGCAGATTATTATGGCGAATTTTACGGCAGCTTCAAAAACCTGACTGCCCAACAAGTGACGGAGGCGGCGCGGCGTGCGGAGATTTCACAGCTTGGCATCACCACACGCTACGCGGAGGTGGAGAGCCGCAAGGAGTTGTCGCTGGGCTGGCTGGATCAAACGGCGCGCATGCTGTCTCACATGGAGGAGGTATTTGTAGAAGGGCATTACCCTGAGGCGGAAAATGAGATTGCCGCGGCGCCGGCTTTTTTCCGTGAGCTTGGAATAGAGCAGCCGCAGCTTGGCGATACGGTGGTGGTGCGATTCCGCACCAGCCTGAAAGCAGTCTACACGCCGCAGGAATTTGTTATCTGCGGACTGCTGCAGTCGGCGGCGTATGAGGCAAATTCCATGTCTGCATACACCTCGCAGCAGCATTTTGAAAAGAATGTGGCAGAGACGGACAAAAGATATACAGTCTTATTCCAGCTTGACAAGAGTGTTCCGATTACGCGTGACACCGCAAAAACGGTCATCGGGAAGCTGGCTGCAAACTGCGGTATTTCTGATGAAATGGTCAGTCTCAACAAAAACTATCTCAATTGGATACTGGACCCGGGAACGGAGACGATAGTCGTCTGCGCAGTGGCATGTATGCTGGTCGTTCTCTTTTCGGTCGTCGTTATTTACAATATTTTTCAGGTGGGTATTGTACAGAAGGTACAGGAGTACGGGAAACTAAAGGCTGTTGGCGCGACGAGACGGCAGATGCGGCAGGTAGTTTTGCAAGAAGGCATGTATCTGGCGTGCATCAGTGTACCGCTTGGGCTGCTTGCGGGGATTGGGGTCGCAAATGGTGTGCTGGCGTACATGGCTTATGATCTCAATACGCGCGGGTATGCGCTGCAGATGAGAGCGATGGAGCTGGTGAGTGTTCCGCTGCTTGTGCTTTCTGCGCTGCTTGCTTTTGCCACGGTATGGCTCGCGTTAAAAAAGCCGATGCGCATGGTGGCGTCCATCTCTCCGGTGGAGGCGATGCGCTATCAGGAGGGTGGAAAGCGCGCTGGTTTTCGGAAAGGAAAACGCAGTATGTGTGTGGTGTCGCTCACTTTTGCCAATCTTTCCAGCCACAGGAAACGGACGGTGTCTACCATTATTTCGATGGGATTGTCCTGCGTGCTGTTTGTTGTTTTCGCAAGTCTGCTGGGCAATATGGATGCGGAATATGAGGCGAGAACGCAGATTCCGTATGGTCAGTTTCAGATACAGTTAAATTATGACTTGGCGGACGAGGCGTATCCAGAGAATAATCTGAATCACATTTTGGAAAACAATCCGCTGGACGAAAAGCTGATACAAAAAATCAAGACAATTCCCGGCGTCACAGATGTCAGAACACGCAGCATTGTATATGCAAAGCAGCTTGACGCGCAGGGCATAGAGACTGGGGAGGCATATGGGATTTTGGTGTTAGACCGGGACGATTTTGACCGGAGAGTGGAGAGGGACGAGTTAAGCGGGCTCGATTACGACCAGATGAGCGCAGAGGCGGGAGTCTGCTATGGATACGAATATGGCATGGCGGCGAGCGGTTTTGACGTAGGCGGTACGTATCATTTTCAGGTCTATGACGGTGTGGTGGAAAAAGAGTGGAGACCGAAGATGCTCGCGTCGTTTGTCTATGTGGGAGCGGATATGGCAATGACGAGGGACACATACGAACAATTGGGATTTACGGGTGAGGCGAATCATGACATTTGGGTGGACTGCGACGCGAAGGACACGGCGTTGGTCAAAGAAGCACTGGAGGCGCTTACTGGTGATATGGAACATGTCTTGATGGACAGTTATCAAAATTTACTGGAGATTACAGTGGGCTCAATTCGCCTTTTGAAGCTGCCGGTGTATTTATTGTGTATGATCATTGCCTTTATCAGTTTTATGAACTTGACAAACACAATGATTACGAGCATTGTCACAAGAAAGCAGGAATTTGGTGTGTTGCAGGCAGTCGGCATGACAGACAGCCAACTGGGCAGGAGTCTCCAGCTGGAGGGGATTTTTTTCAGCGCAGGAACGGCTGCGGTGTCGCTTGCTGTAGGGATTCCGCTGGGGTATGCACTGTTCCGGTATGGTAAGGCGCAGGTATTTATTGGAATTGGCAGGTATCACTTTCCGCTTAGGGAGGTCGTGTTCTTATTTCTTTTTATAGCGGCTATGCAGATGCTGCTGTCCTTTGTATTGAGCAGAACGGTCAAAAAGGAGTCGATCGTCGAGCGGATTCGGTATCAGGGATAGCGCTGGAATTTATCAATTTTTTATAGAGTTTTTTCTCCTAAGATGCAAAAATGATGCAAACTTGTTTTATGCTAAGGATATCATGGTTATAATGGGATTATCAGCATAAAAAGAGGTGCATATGGAGAAATATAACAATAATATAGATGGAACGATTGATATACAAGAACAAATGGCCAAGAACAAAAAATCTGCAAAAAAGAAAATATTATGGATGGCAGGCATTTTTTCGCTGGCAGCAGCGGTCATTGCAACGGGAACGCTGGTTTTGCGCAAGGACCTCAAGATTAATCCACTGCTTGCCCAAAATTATGAGGTTCACGGTGTGGATGTCTCCCATTATCAGGGAACGATCGACTGGGAAACCCTGTCACAGCAAAATCTTGATTTTGCTGTGATTAAGGCGACCGAGGGGAGTACCCACATTGATGACCGCTTTGAGGAAAACTGGCAGGCGGCAGAGCAGACACATCTGTATCTGGGCGCCTACCATTTTTTCAGTTTTGACAGTGAGGGTGACAGACAGGCAGCTTCCTACATCGACACAGTAGGAAATCTTGACGGGAAGCTTGCGCCAGTGGTCGATGTGGAATACTATGGAAACAAAAAAAGTAATCCGCCTGCACGCACCGATGTAGTGAAAAACCTCGGTGCGCTTTTGGACGCGCTGGAACAGCATTACCAGATCAAGCCGATTATCTACACGACGTTTACCGTCTACAATGAGTATATTAAAGGGGAATTTGAGGAGTATCCGCTGTGGGTGCGCAGCATTTACTGTCCGCCGGAAGTCCTGTTTGGCAACAAGTGGAGTTTCTGGCAGTACATGGACACCGCGATGCTGGACGGATATGCAGGCGATGAGAAGTATATTGATGTGAACGTATTTCGGGGAACCATGGAAGAGCTGGAGGAGCTGGTGATTCAGACGGCGGAGTGCAGGGAGGAGTAACAATATTCTGATTTCACCCACTGCCGGAATGAAAAGAATCATAAGAAATTGATAAAGATTGTGTTTTGAGGGCTGGTATATTATAATAGTGTGAAAGGCAAAGAAATTCTTTTCATGAAGGGGGAACATCAATAGACATGTGTGATAAAAAAAGTTATGAGCAGGCGATTGAGGAGCTTTCACTGATGCTGATGTACCTGACAAGGACGCAGGATCACAATGAATTTTGCAGATACAGGGAGTTGAGCTGGAAAGGTTATGATTTCGAAATGCTTGACAAACTTTCAGGTGAAGAGTTGATTATCCAGCCAAGGGGGCGCCGGGGATACGACAAATACCTCTATTTGACGGAAGAGGGACGCAGAAAGGCACAGGACCTTTTAGCCAAGTATGGTCTGTGCGATAAGGCGCTCAACGAGCGGTTTGTGCTTCGCAATATTCTGCCGGAGGAGGCAGAGCAGGCAGCGCAGATCGAGCAGATCTGCTTCCCGCCGAACGAAGCGTGCTCCAAGCCTCGAATTATGGAGCGTGTGGCAGCAGCGCCAGAGCTGTTTCTCGTCGCAGTTGATCAAGAGACAGGAAAACTTGCCGGCTTTTTAAATGGCATTGCAACAGACGAAGCTGTTTTCAGGGACGAGTTTTTCACGGATATAAAGCTGCATAAACCAGACGGAAAAAATGTGATGCTTCTTGGTCTTGACGTGCTGCCAGCCTACCGCGGACAGGGACTGGCAAGGGAAATCATGTTCCAGTACCTGCGCAGAGAGTGGGAGAAGGGGCGGAGGAAGGTGGCGCTGACCTGCCTGCAGTCCAAAGTGAAGATGTACACCAAGATGGGCTACCAGAATGCAGGAATCTCACAGTCCACGTGGGGCGGAGAGCAGTGGTATGATATGGTGCATGTTTTGAATATTTAAGATGTGTTCAATGAAGGAAAAGCAAAAGGATTCTTTTCGGATCACAATTGACGCCTCAGCCTGCACTTCCCTGATAGAAGGAGCCGCCTGCTTCGGGAAAAACGATGGCAGAGACTGCTGGCGATACAAATGTGTCAGTCGGCACTGCTAAAATCATTGCGTGAGCTGACTGACAGCGGGGCGCTGGTATTGCTTCCGGCTGGCTCGGACAGCTTTTTGAAACATATTGCAGACGAATGTATTTATTTAGACTTCGACTGGCATTATGAGATCGAAGCGTTACGCCAGCGGTATCAGCAATATTTTGGCAGAGGGGATTGGATTCGTTGAAAACGAGGGAGGAAGTATGTACAAGCATCACGAGGAATCACTTGAGAATCTAAAACAATATTTTTCGGACAGAGAGGAGGTCATCGCATTAATCTTTGGCGGCTCTGTCGCAAAGGGCTGTGAGCGCCCTGATTCTGATCTTGACGCGATGGTGGTTGTCACGGACGCGGCGTATGCGCTTCTTGCGCAGCACAACAGGACAGCGGAAACCATTGAGGGGCACTGCACGTATGAGGGCGGCTATTTTGACATCAAATATATGACAAAATCTTTCCTGGAAGATGCAGCCATAAAGGGAAGCGAGCCGGCAAGAAATGCATTTATTAAGGCGCAGGTACTGTTCACAAAGGATTCAGATATTGAGCAGATTGTCGAGAAAATACCAGTCTTTCAGAAGCAGGAAAAAGAGCACAAAATGCTTTCCTTTTATGCAGACTTCTGGCTGAATTATTACTATTTTCTAAAATCCTGTCCGCTTGACGGCTATATGAGACTCCATGCGGTAAATGAGGTACTTTACAGCGTCTATCGTATGATTTTGCAGGAAAATGAGATTTTGTTTCCATGTAACAGGCGGCTGGAGGAATTTGTGGCAAATGTATCAGAGGAGACAGCAGCACTCACGGACTTGGGAAAAAGGGCAGCACAGTCGCAGCAAATGTCAGATGTAGATGCGTTTGTAGCGCGTTTCAAGCAGATTACTACATATCAGGAACCAGAAAACG